>JAFAED010000077.1 GCA_023424275.1 Pseudomonadota bacterium
ACCCAGGGTGCCGCGCTGGTCGATCCTGCCTTCGGGTCGCTGCCGCTGTCCGATCCGCAGTTCGGTCGCCGTATCGACGGCGCGCTGCGCGGTCCGCTCAGCCGGATCATCGCGACCGCGGAAACGATTTCGGGGCAATTCGACGGTCCGATCCGTGCCGATTATGCCCGTTATGCTGGCGATATTGCGCACGCAGGCCGGCACCTTCTCGGGCTGGTCGACGATCTGGCCGATCTCCAGAATATCGAGCGACCGGGTTTCAAGGCGGCGCGCGATGAAATCGACCTTGGCGACCTTGCGCGCCGCGCGGTCGGGCTTCTGGGCATGAAGGCCGAGGAAAAGGCCATTCGCATCGATGCCCCGCGCGCCGACGATCGCGCGCCGGCGACGGGCGAATTCCGCCGCGTGTTGCAGGTGCTGCTCAATCTGCTGGGTAATGCGATCCGCTATTCGCCCGAAAATTCGCAAATCTGGATCCGGGTCGACCGCGAAGGCGACCGCGCGATGGTTACCGTCGCCGATCAAGGGCAGGGGATCGACGCCGCCCAGCAGGCGGTCGTGTTCGAAAAATTCGAACGGCTTGGGCGTACCGACAGCGGCGGTTCGGGCCTCGGCCTGTATATCGCACGCCGCCTTGCGCGGGCGATGGACGGAGACCTGACCGTCGACAGCGCGCCAGGGCAGGGCGCGCGCTTCACGCTGAGCCTGCCGGCGCGGGATGTCGGTTAGGCTGGATCGACGGTTTTGTGGTTGGGAGCGGGTTTTCGAGTAACCCCGACCGTTTCAGCTCTTTGTCATTCCGGGCTTGACCCGGGATCCCGCTTTTGACGCACTCACCGGCTTCGATCGCAAGCGGGACCCCGGATCAAGTCCGGGGTGACGATAAAAGGCACGGCAGTTCCCGGTCAAAACCGGCCTTTGGGCAAAGAAAAAGGGGCCGCGGAACGACCCCTTTTCCTGTTTCGATGCACCGAAGCTCAGCGCTTGTCGACCGGAACGAATTCGCGGTGCGTCGGGCCGGTGTAAAGCTGGCGCGGACGGCCGATCTTCTGCGCGGGATCCGAGATCATTTCGTTCCACTGCGCAACCCAGCCGACGGTGCGGGCGAGGGCGAAGAGTGCGGTGAACATCGTCGTCGGGAAACCGATCGCCGACAGGATGACGCCCGAATAGAAGTCGACGTTCGGGAACAGCTTCTTCTCGACGAAATAGGGGTCGTTGAGCGCCATTTCCTCGAGCTGGAGCGCGACTTCAAAGACCGGATCGTTGACCTTTAGCGCGTCGAACACTTCGCGCACGGTCTTCTGCATCACGGTCGCGCGCGGGTCGTAGTTTTTATAAACCCGGTGGCCGAAGCCCATCAGGCGGAACGGATCGTCCTTGTCCTTCGCGCGCGCGATATATTCGGGGATGCGCTCGGGGCGGCCGATTTCGCGCAGCATGTTGAGCGCGGCTTCGTTCGCGCCGCCATGTGCGGGACCCCAAAGGCAGGCGATGCCCGCAGCGATGCACGCAAAGGGATTGGCGCCCGACGACCCGGCAAGGCGGACAGTCGAGGTCGACGCATTCTGCTCGTGATCGGCATGAAGGATGAAGATGCGGTCGAGCGCGCGCTCGACGGCGGGGACAACTTCATATTCCTCGGCGGGAACGCCGAAGGTCATGCGCAGGAAATTGCCCGTGTAGCTGAGCTTGTTGTCGGGATAGACGAAGGGCTGACCGATCGAATATTTATACGCCATCGCGGCGATCGTCGGCATTTTCGCGATCAGGCGGTGGCTGGCGATCATCCGCTGGTGCGGATCGTGGATCTCGGTCGAGTCGTGATAGAAGGCGCTGAGTGCGCCGACGACGCCGCACATGACGGCCATCGGGTGCGCGTCGCGGCGGAAGCCGCGGTAAAAGGTCGCGAGCTGTTCGTGCAGCATCGTGTGGCGCGTGATCGTATTGTCGAAATCGGCCAGTTCCTGCGCATTCGGCAGTTCGCCGTTGAGCAGCAGATAGCAGGTTTCCATAAAGCTGGAATGTTCGGCGAGGTCGCCGATCGCATAGCCGCGATGGAGCAGGACGCCCTCGTCACCGTCGATATAGGTGATCTGCGATTCGCAGCTCGCGGTCGAGGTGAAGCCGGGGTCGTAGGTGAAGGCGCCCGTCTGGGCATAGAATTTCCGGATATCGACGACATCGGGGCCAACGGTGCCCGACAGGACAGGGCTGTCGACGGTCTTGTCGCCCAGGGTGATTTTCGCAGTGTCGGTCATATATTTTTTCCCTGTACTGACGGCGGGGAGAGAGAGTGGCTACGCCCCTGCCGGATAATGTTGCGCCGCGTCAAGTCGCGCCAGGCTGACATCTCGGCCAAGCAATAGCAGCACGTCGAAAATTCCCGGGGAAACGGTCCGGCCGGTTAGTGCAGCGCGTAGAGGTTGCGCGAGTTTTCCGAGCCCCAGTTCGGCGGCTTCGGCTTCGGCGCGCACGGCGGCATCCAGCTCTTCTATCGTCCAGTCGTTCAGCCCGCTGAGGCGCTCCGTCACGGCAGCAAGCAGGCCTTCGGGCGAGGCCATTAGCACCTCGGCCGCCTTTTCGTCCACCGGCAACGGGCCCGGTTGGAACAGGAACATCGCACCATCGGCGATTTCGTCGAGCGTCTTTGCGCGCGGTTTCAGCGATTCCATCGCGCGCGTCAGCAGATCACGATCGGCACTGTCGAGCGCGCGGCCGGCAAGCTTTTCGACGCGCGGGGCGACAAGGTCGGCAAGACGGGCGTCGTCGGCTTCGCGCAGATAATGGCCGTTCAGATTTTCGAGCTTCTTGAAGTCGAAACGCGACGGCGAGCGGCCAACATCGGCCA
>JAFAED010000079.1 GCA_023424275.1 Pseudomonadota bacterium
CTGTTCGACCAGATCGAAATGCATATCGACCCCAAATTGGTGAAGGGCGCATGGGAATATCAGCTGTGGGTCGGTGGCGGCGCGCCCTATTGGAAGCCGGGGCACGGACTTTACAACACGCTTTGGAACGCCCGGTTGGTGGTGCCCGACACGGTGCCCGCCGATGCAACGGTCGCGATCACCAGCGGGCTGGAAGGTCCGGGCGAACGGATCGTCGGCCTCCACGCCAACCGCAAGATCAGCGTCCGTTACAATCCCGCGCCCTATATTGAGGGAACGGGGCAGGCCGTCGACGCGGCGCCGTCGCTTTATGACTATCAGCTGGCCCGCCGGCGCCGCTGAACGCCTATCGCGGCGGGGCGGCGACCGACTGGCGCTCGACGAAGGTCGAGGCGAGGCTGGCGGTCTCCGAATCCGCCGGTTTGATCGTTCCGGTCAGAAAGTCGGGAACCAGACTATGCGCCGCGCGCACCCCCATTTCGCGGATCGGCCAGCGCACCGTGCTGAGCGCGGGCCAGATATGCGTCGCGGTCGGCGAATCGTCGAACCCGATGATCGACAGCGCGCCGGGCACCGATATGCCTTTTGCATGCGCGACGCTTATTACGCCGGCCGCCATTTCGTCGTTCGAACAGAAGATTGCGGTCGGCGGCGCGGCGAGCGACAGCAATTTCTGGCCGGCGTCGATGCCCGCGGTGAAGCGATAATTGCCGGGTTCGTTGAGTTCGCCCGCGAGTGTCAGCCCGGCGGCGGCCAAGGCCTCGAGAAATCCCTTTTCGCGTTCGGCCGCGGACCGGAAACCGACGGGTCCGCGGACGAAGCCGATGCGCCGATGACCGAGCGCGATCAGCTTGCCGACCGCCTCGGCGACGACTTCGCGATCGTTCGACGATACGCAGTGCTGCGGGTCGTCGAGCGGCGCCGAGCCGACGCGGATATAGCGTACACCCAGGCTGTCGCAGAGTTTGGCGAGGTCGTCATTCTCCGAAATCGGCGGCAACAGCATCGCGCCGATCGGCCGCTGTTTTTCGAGGAAGGTGCGCACGTCGTCGAGCATCTTGTCCGATGTCCGGTCGACCGGGCGGACAAGCAGCGCAAGGTCGCTGTCCTTGATCGCGTCGAGGACGCCTTGCTGAAAATTCAGCACGGTCTGGGCGTTGGGATTGTCGTGCAGCAATGCGATCAGGAAATTGCGCCGAAACGCCAGCGCGCGCGCCTGCGGGTTGGGAACGAAGCCAAGCTGTTCGATCGCCTCGCGAACCGCAGTCCGCGTCTTTTCACTGATGAATTCGGACCGGTTGATCACCCGGCTGACCGTCTTTTTCGATACCCCGGCCAGCGCCGCCACATCGTTGATCGTCGGTTGCTTGGACCCCGGTCCGGTCGTTTGAGCCGCCATAAACTTCTGCTTTCCCCTGCAAGTCATGCCGATCGGGCGCGATGTCCCTGCCGTGCCTGCCCTGCCACCGTCCTGATGGGCGTTCGGGCCAGCAAAATCAACCGCATCCATGGCTATTCGCTTGCTTTTGACACCGGTGTCTTTTAGGGACATTCGCGGAAGAGGGAAATCATAAAATATGGCATCGACCAGCGACCCGAATATTGTGGCCCAAGCCTTTCTTGCGGCGCGCGCGAAAAAGACACCGCTTACCGTCTATCCGGGCACGATGCCGGAGACGATGGCCGGCGCCTATGCGATCCAGGATGCGGCAATCGCGCTCGACGGGCGCAGGATCGGCGGATGGAAGGTCGGACGTATCGCGGCCGACCTCGTCGATCGCTATGGCGGCAATCGGCTGACCGGCCCGATCTTCCGGGACGAGATCGTCGACGGCAGCGCGGGGCAAGTGCCCGCGATGCCCGTGTATACGGCGGGATTCGCCGCTGCCGAGGCAGAGGTCCTTCTCTGCTTTGGCGAGGTGGGCGCGCGCGATTACGATCTTTCGTCGGTCCGCGACTGCATCGCCGACGTGCGCACGGGTATCGAGATTGCAAGCTCGCCTTTCGTCGAAATCAACCGCCACGGCCCCGCCGTCACCGCATCCGATTATGGTAATAACAAGGGGCTGATCCTTGGTCCTTCGATCCCGGGCTGGCGCGATATCGACCTGATGGCGATGCCGGTCGAGATGGCGATCGATGGCGAGACGGTCGGCGCAGCGACGATGGAAACGATGCTCGACGGGCCGTTCGGATCGGCGTTGTTCCTTATCCGCACATTGCGTGCACGCGATATCGCCATCCCGCCCGGCACCTGGGTGTCGGCGGGGGCGATCACCGGAATTCACGAAATAGCATCCGGCCAGCGCGCCGAAGCGGTCTTTGACGGAAAAATCCGCGTCAGCTGCACGATCACAGGCTAAAGGCCAGAACGGGAGAGAATTATGGCACAGGCATTCGCGGACGGAGGGACGGCGGCGCCGGTGCCGAAGTCGGGGCGTTACCGCTGGCTGATCGTCGCGGTGCTCTTTGCCGCGACCACGGTCAATTATATCGACCGCACCATGCTCGGCCTGCTCGCCCCGACGCTCGGAACCGAGCTGGGGTGGAGCGAGAATGACTATGGCAATATCGTCACCGCCTTCCAGGCCGCCTATGCGCTTGGCTTCCTCCTCATGGGCTGGCTGATCGACCGTTTCGGGCCGAAGGTCGGCTATGCGATCGCGATCAGCATCTGGACCGTCGGCCATGTCGCGCACGGTTTCGCCTCGTCGGTCGTCTCCTTCATGATGGCGCGCGTCATCCTTGGGGTGGGCGAGGCGGGGCATTTCCCGTCGGTCGTCCGCGCGTCGAGCGAATGGTTCCCGCAAAAGGAACGCTCCTACGCGATCGGCTGGGTCAACAGCGCGAC
>JAFAED010000137.1 GCA_023424275.1 Pseudomonadota bacterium
CCGCTGATGTACCGGCTGCTGCCGTCGCTGACCGCCGAGATGGGCGCCGCCTATCCCGAGCTGATCCGCGCGCAGCCGCTGATCGCCGAAACGCTGGAGCGCGAGGAAACGAAATTCCGCCAGACGCTCGACAAGGGGCTTCGCCTGCTCGACGAAGCGACGGTGGGCATGGGCGCGGGCGCGACATTGCCGGGCGAGGTCGCCTTCAAGCTCTATGACACCTATGGCTTCCCCTATGACCTGACCGAAGATGCGCTGCGCACGCAGGACATCGCGGTGGATCGCGCGGGCTTTGACGCCGCGATGGCGCAGCAGAAGGCGGCAGCGCGCGCGGCGTGGAAGGGCAGCGGCGAAAAGGCGTCGGACGAAATCTGGTACGATATTGCCGAGACGAACGGCGGCACCGAATTTACCGGCTATGGCGCGACATCGGGCGAGGGCCAGGTCATCGCGCTGGTCCGCGATGGCGTGTCGGTCGACGAAGCCAAGGCGGGCGACGAACTGGTCGTGCTGACCAACCAGACGCCCTTTTACGGTGAAAGCGGCGGCCAGATGGGCGACAGCGGGACGATCGCAACGCTGGCGGGCGCGAAGGCGTCGGTCAGCGACACCGGCAAGCCGCTCGGGCGGCTGCACGCGCATCATGCCAAGCTGGAGGCGGGGAGCCTGAAGGTCGGCGACACGGTGCAGCTCATCGTCGACGCCGCGCGGCGCGACCGCATTCGCGCCAATCACAGCGCGACGCACCTGCTGCACGCGGCGCTGCGGGGCCGGCTCGGCGGGCATGTGACGCAGAAGGGCAGCCTCGTTGCCGAAGATCGCTTCCGCTTCGACTTCTCGCACCCCAAGGCGCTGAGCGCCGAAGAGATCGCCGACATCGAAACGCAGGTGAATGCGCAGATCCGTGGCAACGAAGCCGTGACCACGCGCCTGATGACGCCCGACGACGCGGTTGCAGCGGGCGCGCTGGCGCTGTTCGGCGAAAAATATGGCGACGAAGTCCGCGTGCTCTCCATGGGGACGACCGACGATCATCATTATTCGGTCGAGCTGTGCGGCGGCACGCATGTCCGCGCGCTGGGCGATATCGCCTTGTTCAAGATCATCGGCGAAAGCGCCGTGTCTTCGGGCGTGCGGCGTATCGAGGCGTTGACCGGCGATGCGGCGCGCCAGTGGCTGAATGGCCGCGACGAGGCATTGAAGGCCGCAGCGGCGGCGCTCAAGACTTCGCCCGACGATGTACCGGTGCGCGTTGCGCAACTTGCAGAGGCGCTGAAGAAGGCAGAGCGCGAGCTTGCCGATGCCAAAAAGGCGCTGGCAATGGGCGGCGGCGGGGCGGCTGGTGGCCCGGCGGTCGAGCAGATCGGCGACACGGCGTTCATCGCGCAGGTCGTCGACGGCCTCGACCCCAAGGAGCTTCGCGGCACGGTCGATGGCCTGAAGAAGCAGGTCGGCAGCGGCGTTGCGATGCTGGTGGCGGTCAACGACGGGCGTGCGTCGGTCGCGGTCGGCGTGACCGACGACAAGACGGACAAGCTGAGCGCGGTCGATCTGGTCAAGGCCGCGGTGGCGGCACTCGGCGGGCAGGGCGGCGGTGGACGGCCCGACATGGCGCAGGGCGGCGGCCCCGACGGCGCGGCCGCTGATGCGGCCGTCGCGGCGGTTAAAGCCGCGCTCGCCTGAAACCGACGAACGTGAAACCGACCAAGAAGACGCGACGCACCGATCATGCCGAACGGCTGATCGCCGCGCCGCTGGTCGATGTCTTCGCGGCCTTCACGAGCGCGACAAAGCTGGCGCAATGGTTGCCGCCCGAGGGCGCGACGGGGACGTTTGAGCATGTCGACCTGCGCGCGGGCGGCGGCTTCCTGATGCGGCTGACCTTTGACGATGCCGATGTCGAGACCAAGAGCGACGACGATAGCGATGTTGTGGAAGTCTATATCCCGACGCTCGACGATGGGCGGCTGGTGGTGTGGCAGGTCGAATTCGAATCCGACGACCCGCGCTTTTCGGGGACGATGGAGATGCACTGGTATCTGTCGCGGCAGAGCGGCGGCACGCTGGTGACGATCGATGCGCACCATGTGCCGCCGGGTATTTCGGCGAAGGATCATGTCGAGGGGCTGAATAGCTCGCTCGCCAATCTGGCGGGGGTGGTTGAAGCTTAGCCCTCGACGCCCTTGGCCTTCCCCCACGCCCTTGCTGCGGTGTACCCCAGATACCCCGTCCCGAAGAGCGCGTAGAGCGGCTCCGGGATGCCCGCGAGATAGGCGTTCATGCCGTCGGCGATGCCCTTTGCCATCTCGGGCCGCGCGGCGGCGATCAAGCCCATCGGGATCGCCCAGAGCAGCAGCGCATACATGACGTAGAGGAAGCTCGGCCGCGCGCGGCTGGTCCACGGGTCGGCACTGTTCGCCTCGGCGACGATCGCGGTCATCCGCGTGCGGATCGCCTCCATTTCCTGGCTGCCCTCCATTTTGAGGAGTTCGAGCTTGGCGCGGTCGCGTGCTTCGGGGTCGGGGATGATCTTGTCGATCAGCTTGGCGATGGGGCCGATCAGCCCTTCGATGATGCTCATGATGCATTTTCCTTTTGCTAGAGAAACCTCACAACTTCACTCGGAATCGGCATGTCGGCGGGTCAGTGTTCGCCGATGCGGTTGGCGAGCCAGCCGTAGAGAAAAGCCTCTTGGCTCGGGCGACGTTCGGCGAGCGCGATGTAGCGTTCGCCTTGCAGCGCCTCCATCGCGCGGAGGAGGACGGTTTCGCCGCTTTTGCCGCGCGCCTTCAGGAAACCGTCGAGCGCCGAGAGTGTGCGCGGCCCGATTTCGCGGTCGATCGCAACGTCGGGATAGTCGCGCGCGGCGCGGTTGAGCGCATTGAGTGCGCGCTGGAGAAAGCCGGCGGCCGTGCCGGTCCCCATGTTGACGCCGGTGTCGAACAGTTCCGCCGCGATTTTGGGTGCGCGCAGCGCGAC
>JAFAED010000520.1 GCA_023424275.1 Pseudomonadota bacterium
CACCGCGCTTGTCTCGACCTGCTCCTCGAGCACCGCACGTCCAAACAGATTGCGCGGATTCTGGATATTGCGAAGCCAACGGTCGACCAGCGCATCGCCGCGGCCCGCGTGATCCTCGGCGCAAGCAACCGCGGCGATGCCGCTTTTCGTTATGCCCGGCTCAAAGCGATATATGATCAAATCATATATGATCCGATGCAGGTTCCCCAAGGCCGCAAGCTTGTGTCATCCGACTTTGCGAACGGTGATCCCGCCGGGACGACAGCGCCGGAAGAAAGCGCCTCGCTCCTCGCACGGTCTCCGTTCGGGGATTTTTGGAGGTCCGACCACCCTCCGACGACGCGAGGCACGATAACAGCTGTCATATTGGTCATGACGGTCTTTCTCGTCCTCGCCGGCCTGGTGATCGGCGACGTCCTGACGCGGCTGATCTCGGGCTGACCCCTCTCAAAAACCGAAACCAGAAACGGGATCCGTCTGACGGATCCGGAAAGGAGAAGCCATGTCCAGTTCCATCACAATCACAGCCGCCCGCCTCCAGCGCGACGTGCCCGCCACCGAGTTTCGGATCGACGACGCGCTGGTCGCCGTATCTTCGCTCATGACGACGATCGTGACCGCGCGGCGCGACCTCGAGAGCATCCCTGCCGTGGCAGGCCAGGCGACGATACAGCGCCTCGCAAAAGCGCAGCTCGCGCTCGTCGGCGTGAGCGGGGAGGTTTTGCGGGTTCATGGCGAACTTGCGCGCATTGGCACGGAAACCGCGGGCTACGATCTTCACGAATGTCCGGAGACCCCTTCGGCTGCGCTCCTGCTTCGGAGCGTCGCATAAAGCCATATTGACCCGGGAGCAGCCTGCGTGGAACAAAGCCCTGATGCGAACCGCCTTGTTTCTGGCCTTCTTGCTGGCTGCGCTTGGGTTCGCTGCCTGGCGGGGTGGCGGCCCCGAACGCGCCATGGCGGCAATCGCGCTTGGCCTGGTGGGAGCGGACGGGATCCTGCACCGATATACTCCGGTGGAGTTTGCGGCGCTCGACTTGGGGCATCTGACGATCGACCTTTTTGGCGTGTCCGCTACGACAGCGCTCGCGCTCTGTGCGCATCGCTTCTGGCCCATGATCGCGGCCGTCCTTCATGTCCTGCCGCTGATGGCGCACACGAGCCGGATGCTCGACATGACGCTGCATCCGGCGGCCTACCTCACGATGCAGGTGGCGGCGTCATGGCTGGTACCGCCCCTGCTCATCCTCGCAACCTGGCGTCACCAGCGGCGCTTGCGGCGGCGGGGCAGCGATCCGTCCTGGCACGTCTGGTGGCGTGCGTCGAACCCGACAACGCCGAGATCGTAGCAGCGCGGCTCATCGCCGAGTTTCGAAGCCTTGCCCGCCTGCTATCGCAAAGTCCGGACGCGATCGCACGGGTCGTCGGGCGGGACAGTCCGATCGTCCCGCTGCTGCTCGCGTCGCGCGAGACCGTGCGCGAGGCCATGCGCGGAGAGCTGAATGACAGGCGGATTAATGCGTCGAGCCGCAGGCTGACCGACTATCTCAAAATCTCGATGGGCGGCCTTCCCGACGAAACGCTGCGCGTTCTGTTCCTCGACGCGCGGCACAGATTAATTGCCGACGAGCAGATGCAGCAGGGAACGATCGATCAGGTGGTGCTCTATCCACGGATCATATTGCGCCGTGCGATCGAGCTCGACGCGGAAGCCGTCATCCTCGTTCACAATCACCCCAGCGGCGATCCGACCCCGAGCTCGGCCGATCTCGGGATCACCGAACGACTGGCCGCGATGGCGCGATCGCTTGATATCGTCGTCGTCGATCATATCGTGGTCACGGCGACATCGCATCGAAGCATCGTGCGAAAGAGCGGTTCATCGAGCGACAAAAGAGCGCAGTCCTTCGGTCTGCGCTCGGGAAGCGAGGACTTGCCGCCCGTAGATGGCGCCGTTGACGCCGGTAGCGCCTTGGGCGCCGTACCCGGCGCCGCCCTCGGCGTCGCTCTGCCAGACGCCCTTGCGAACGCGCGGCGATCGGTCCGACGCCTTCTGCTGCGCCGGCAATTGCTCGGTGCCGACGAGCTGTTCGGCGAGCCCGCATGGGATATACTCGTCGAGCTCTTCATCGCGCATTGTGAACGAGCGACGGTCCCGACAGGCGCGCTTGGCATCGGCTCCGGTCTATCGTCGAGCAGCGCGCAGCGCCTGGTCCAGCGGCTGGTCGACGCGGGGCTCGTCATGCGCTCGCCCGACCCGGGCGACGGACGACGCCATTTCGTGAGCCTCTCGCCCGAAATCGCGCACCGTTTGACAGTCTATTTCAGCGCGCACGACGAGTGAATCGAGGCGCATCGCGACGGCGGTGGCCCTTCCCCTGTACCGGAACCAAGCCTCTGAATTAGAACCAGTTTCGGGATCGATTTTTCACTGCGCACTCTTCAATCTTCATGGTTCATCTGTTACCATCGGCGTGCCGGTTGTCATCTAGCGATACCGTAACGGCAAGAGCCGGCCTTGAGATGACAGGACCAATCGCGCGATCGTTCAGCGAGGCCGGACCGGGAGAGGAACCCGGAAAAGCGCAATGTGGAGCGGCTGCCAGCGAAGGGTCCGGAACCCGTCGGCGACCGACGACCTGACACCATGCAGTACCGACTGATTCAAAAGCTTGCGTCCGATATCGCCTCATCGGCGACCGAGGACGAACTTTACGTCGCCATGTCGAGCGCCGCGGCGCGGCTCGGCTTCGATCATTTCGCGCTGGCCTACGACCGCCGCGGTGCCAGCGGACCGGCCTCGCTGCTGATCCACGACTATCCGGACCCTTGGGCCCGGCTGTATGTCAAACTCGACCTAGGCGGCATCGACCCGGTACGGCGGGCGGCCGAACGATCGATGACCGGTTTCGGCTGGCACGAACTCGACCACTATATTCCGCTGACCAAAGGCGACCGGAGGATGCTCGAGGTGGGCCGCGAACATGGGGTGGGCGATGGCTTTACCGTCCCGCGGCATCTCCCCGGCGAAGCGAGCGGCGCCTGTTCGTTCGCGATCCGCTCCCAAAAGCAGATGCCGGGCGGCATGTTCCATGCCGCCGAGATCGTCGGCGCCGTCGCCCTGACCACCGCGCGGAGCCTGATGGGTGCGCCGAGACCGAAGGATCGGCCGAGGCTCAGCGAGCGGCAGCGCGAATGCGTGCTGTGGATCGCGCGCGGGAAAACGGCCGGCGAAACGGCGGCGATCCTCGGCATCAGCGAGGAAACCGTCATTCAGCATCTCAAGGTCGCGCGCGACCGATACGACGTCCATTGCCGCCAGATGCTGATCCTCTGCGCGCTGTTCGACGGGCTTATCGGCTTCTCGGATATTTACGACTGGTGGCACGACTGACGCAAAACCGGGGGTGGCGACGCGCAAACCATCCCCTTTTCTTGGTATAGCCGAAATCGGCCGGTCATGGTCTGATCCCACCTCTCACCAACCGAGGAAAAGTCATGATCGACCAGCTCACGCGGGCGCAGCAGGCGCTCGGGGATGCCGCTATGCGCGCGATGTTCGCGGCCCGGAAACGGGTCTTCGTGGACATGTTGCAGTGGGACCTGCCGGTCCTCGAAGACATGTTCGAGATCGACCAGTTCGATACCCCCAGCGCCGAATATCTCATACTGGTCGGCGATGCTGGCGAACATCGCGCTTCTGCCCGGCTGCTTCCGCCAACCGGCCCCCACCTCCTTGGCGATCTCTATTCCTGGCTGTGCGACGAAGCGGTCCCGCGCGGCGCGGCGATCTGGGAGATCAGCCGTTTTTGCGTCGACCCCGACCAGACGGCATCCGCACGCCGCACCGCGCGCGACGAGTTGGTCACCGCGCTCGCCGACTATGCGCTGCGCCACGATATCAGCGATTATACCGGCGTTGCCGAGTGGAACTGGTTCCAGAAGATCATGCG
>JAFAED010000302.1 GCA_023424275.1 Pseudomonadota bacterium
TTTCGCAAGACCTTGGACGGCCGCGCGCTCGACGACGAGAACAAGCTGTCGGCGCGGCTTCACGTCCGTGCCGACCTTGGCCCCGACACCTGGCTGATGCTGACCGGCGACATTGCGAAACAGGATCTGTCCGACAGCTCGCGATACAATGTGCTGCTCAACCCGTTCACACCGGGCAAGGGCTATGCCGATTACGACAAGCCGCGCCGCGCCAATCCCGACCGCCTCGGCTTCACCGATTCAAAGACGGGCGGTCTGCGCGCCGAGCTCTCGACCGACGCGCTCGGCTTCGCGAACTGGACCACCGTAGCTTCGTGGCGGACGCTCGATTATGATTTTTCGAACGATCTCGACGGCACCGACGCGGCGACCAATGCGGCGACAGGGTTACCGGTGAGCGGGTTGCAGGTGCTGGCGCGCGAAAAGGCCGATTCCTATTCGATCGAAAGCCGCCTGTCGTCGCTGCACGACGGGCCGATCAGCTGGGTCGCCGGGGTCTTCTATAACCGCGACGAAGTGTTCCGCGAGCGCGAGACGCAGCAGTCGGCGACGCCGACGACGATCAACCGCTTCTTCGGT
This sequence comes from Pseudomonadota bacterium, assembly GCA_023424275.1. Taxonomy (GTDB): domain Bacteria; phylum Pseudomonadota; class Alphaproteobacteria; order Sphingomonadales; family Sphingomonadaceae; genus Sphingopyxis. The sequence goes on from JAFAED010000302.1 coordinate 580, forward strand.
CACTCGGTCAACAACAGCTATGCGGTGTTCGGCGAGGCACAGTATAAGTTCGACTTCGGGTTGCGCCTGTTCGCCGGCGGCCGCTTCACGCAGGAAAAGAAGAGCTATGACGCGCGGCGCCTGCAAGGTGCGCTCGCGGCCCCGACCACGACCTATGATACCGGCGACACGCCGGGCATCTTCGACAAGGGCGTCTTTACCTATCGCGTCGGCGCCGACGTCCGCTTCAGCAACAATATCTTCGCCTTCGGCACCGTGTCGACGGGGTTCAAGTCGGGGGCGTTCCAGGAACAGCCGGGCTCGGCCGCGCTGGCGCGGATCCCGACCGACCCCGAGCGGCTGACCAATTACGAAGTCGGACTCAAGACCGACTGGCTCGACCGCAAGCTGCGCGTGAACGTCTCGGCCTTCTGGATGGACTATCGCGATTTCCAGACGATCAAGGTCGTTCCCGACGCGACGCAAGGCCCCGTCGGCACGCGCGTCACGGTCGATTCCGCCGACGCGACGATCAAGGGGGTGGAGAGCGAGTTCGTTGTGCAGCCGGTCGACTGGTTCGACGCGACGGTGCGCTACACCTATCTGCATCCCTATTTTACGCGCTTCATCCAGACCGCGGGCTTCGACGCGAGCGGCGATCCGATCTTCGTCGATGGCGCGGGCAACCGGATGAGCCGGACGCCCAAGCATGCGGTGAATGCGAGCGCCGGCGTACAAAGCTCGCGCGATGCGTCATGGGGCTGGCTGCGCGCCGAAGTGTCGATGGATTATCAGAGCGACGCGTTCGAGAATAATATCAATGACTTCAAGGAATATCGCAAACCGCGCACCTTGTGGGACGCCAGCCTGACCTATCATCTCGACGACCGCTATTCGGTACAGGTCTGGGGGCATAACCTCACCGACAAGAATTACCGCATCTGGCAGACGAACGGCGGCGTCTATCAATATGTCCAATATGGCGCGCCGCGGCAGTTCGGCGTCACGCTGCGCGCAAAATTCCTGTGATGAGCGTGGGGGATATGCCGCGCTGCAAGATTCTCGTCCCCTCGGGCGTGCTGGGGGCAGGGTGCCATGACGAGGCCTTTCAGCGTGGCGTAGCCCTTGGCCCCGATTGCCTGGCGATCGACGGCGGATCGACCGATTCCGGACCCTATTATCTGGGTACCGGCACATCGAAGATGACCCGCCAGGCGACCAAGCACGACCTGCGCCAGATGATGTTGGCGCGCGACCGGCTGGGCGTGCCGCTCCTGGTCGGGTCGTGCGGCACCTGCGGCACCGATTCCGGCGTCGACTGGATGGCGGACATCGCGCGCGAGATTGCGCGCGAAGAGGGGCTGACGGCGCGCCTCGCGCTCGTTTATTCGGAAGTCACGGCCGAGCAGTTGATGCCGCTGCTCGACGCAGGGAAGATCGACGCGCTCGATCCCGCGCTGCCGCTGACGCGCGACCGGCTGCTCGAATGCGATCATATCGTCGGGCTGCTCGGATATGAACCGCTTGCCGCCGCGATTGCCGAGGGCGCCGATATCATCCTGTCGGGGCGAACGACCGACACTGCCGTGCTCGCGGCGGTGCCGCTGATGCAGGGGCTTCCCGCCGGTGCGTCGTGGCATGCGGCGAAAACCGCGGAGTGCGGCGGCCTTTGTACCGTCCACACGCGTCTGGGCGGGGTCATGATGACGATCGATGCCGAGGGTTTCGACATCGAGCCGCTCCACGCCGCGAACCAATGCACACCCTACACCGTATCCGCGCATCTTCTGTACGAGAATAGCGACCCGTTTCGCCTGCGCGAACCGGGGGTCTTGCTCGACGCGAGCGACGCCGACTATCGCGCGCTCGACGAGCGCGCCGTCCGCGTCACCGGGTCGCGCGCCGAGGTCATGCCCTATACGATCAAGCTCGAAGGATCGGGCAGCGCCGGCTATCGCACGATGATCTTCAGCGCGATCGCCGACCCGAAGCTGCTCGCGCGCTTCGACGAGTGGCTCAGCAATCTCGAAGCCTATCTGCGCGCCGGCATATCGCGCGTAATGGGAGTTGCGGAGGACGGCTATGCGCTCGAATTCCGACCCTATGGCAAGAATGCGATCAATCCGGTCCCGGCGGCGGGTCCGCCGCACGAGGTCGGGCTGATGACGCTCGTTTGGGCGCCGACGCAGCAGCTCGCGACCGAAATCGCCAAATATTGCAACCCGATGCTGCTGCACTTTCCGTTGAACATGGACGATCCGTTGCCGAGCTTCGCCTTTCCCTTTTCGCCCGCCGAGGTCGAACTCGGCTGTCATTATGAATTCAAGCTCAACCATGTCGTTCATGTCGAGCGCCCCGACCAGCTGGCGCGAACGAGCTTCGAGACGATCGGGGAGGCGGCGCATGGCTGAGCTCGGCGATATCGCCAAATATATCCGCTCGAAAAGCGCCGGACCCTTTTGGGTGACGATCGATATCTTCTGTCACGATGCCGACAGCTTCGAGCGTATCGCCGGATCGCCCGCACTGGCGCCGCGCGCCGTCGCCGCGCTTTATGGCGTGTCGGAAAACGGCGTGCGCCAATATCGGTTGCCGTCGATCCATGTGTTCAAGATCAGCTTTCCGCGCACCGCGGTTCAGGGATCGCTCGGCGACGTGGACTCGCACGCGGGGCAATATTTCGTGCCGCTGCTGTCGGTCGAGATCGACTGACCCCAAAAAGGTTTTCGCGAATAAAAAGGCGGCCGCTCTTTTGCAGAGCGGCCGCCTTTTTTAGTCGGCCCCGCCATCCTTGCGGGCGCGGAGCGTTTCGAGGTTCGCCTTGTGCGTGTCCTCGTCGAGCGGGAAGACGAGCAGGCTGATGATCGCACCGCCATAGATCAGGATGATCGCGGGCACGAAATAGAAGCCCATTTGATGCAGTGCCGCCTCCGATATCTCGCCGGGGCGCACCTGGCCCGACAGGCCCGCAGCG
>JAFAED010000306.1 GCA_023424275.1 Pseudomonadota bacterium
GGCATGTTCCTCGGCGGTGCCTATCTGGCCGATGTGATGCTTTATTGCCGCAATCGCATCTATCCACTCGGCCTGCCCAATGGTGTGTCGCACTTCCTCGCGGCGATCCTCGGGCTGTTCGCGATCATTTTCGGGATCGGGGGCGGTCGTTTGCCGCCCAAGCCCGAACCGATGACCGTCTCGTTGATCCGCCAGGGCGAATTCAAGGGCAAATTCTCGCTGCTGATCGTCACGACGCTGGAAAAGCTGCTGCTCAGCATCCGCACCAGCGAGGCGCATGGTACCAACGGCAATATGAAGCTGCTGGCAACCGACAGCAGCGTCGGGGCGTTGTTCCGCATGCTTGGCGCGACCTGGCGCGGGACGTTGGGCCAGAAGAATCTCGAAGGCGTCCATTTCCAGCAGGGCGACGAAATCCGTATCGAGGGCGAACGGTCGAACGTGATCCTCGACGGCGAAATCTTCCAGGCGAAGAACGGCGCGCCGATCATTCTGACCTCGACCCAGCCGGTTCCCTTCCTGCGCCTTGCTGCCTGAGATCCGCGCGTGTCCGAGCTGATCGACCTGGTCCGCGCCGAACTGACGGCTCCTGTCGACCCGCGCGCCGCCGCGATGGCGCAGGCGATCGCCGCCCAATATCCGGGCAGCGCGCGCGCGGTGCTTTTCTATGGCAGTTGCCTGCGCGAAAGCGAACTCGACGGGCTGATGCTCGATTTCTACCTGATCGTGTCGGACTATGGCGACGCTTATTCCAAACGCTGGATGGCGGTCGCCAACCGCCTGATCCCGCCGAACGTCTTCCCCTTCCAGCACGGTGGGCTGATCGCCAAATATGCGGTGCTCAGCGAGGCCGACTTCGACCGGCTGAACGGCGTCGGGACGCGCAATGTGTCGGTCTGGGCGCGCTTTGCCCAGCCCGCGCGGCTGGTCTGGGCGGTCGACGATACCGCGCGCGACAGGGCGGTCGAGGCGGTTTCGCGGGCGGCTCCGACGCTGCTCGCCGCTGCGGGCCGGATCGATGGCGAGGCGCCGCTCGACTGGTGGCGACGCGCCTTTTCGCTCACCTATTCGGTCGAGCTGCGCGCCGAACGGACGGGACGCGCGCAGTCGGTCGTCGATGCCGACGCCGAACGATATGATCGGTTCAGCCTTCCCGCGATTGCGGCGATCCCGGCCGATGCGCGCAGCGGCGGCTGGGCACGCCGGCGGCTGGAGGGCAAGGCGCTCAGCATCGCGCGGCTTGCAAAGGCCAGCCTGACCTATGCCGGCGGGATCGATTATCTCGCTTGGAAGATCAATCGCCACGCGGGAACGAAGATCGAGATCAAACCCTGGCAACGCCGCTGGCCGCTGGTCGCGGCGTTGACGCTGGTGCCGCGCCTGATGAAAAGCGGCGCGATCCGCTGAACGGCCTCCGCGAACGCGCGGCCGCTAGGGTCAGGACCCTGGGATCAGCTTGCCAGCCGCTGCCCTTCGGACCGCGCATCGCCGCACCGCCGGATCGCCTGATCGAGTGCGGAGAGCGTGAAGGGTTTGCGCAGCACGTCATGGTCGCCGAAACTGGCGATCTCGCTCGCGTCGCCGGCATAGCCGGTCACGAACAGGACCGACAATTCGGGCCAGCGCTGCTTTAATTTCGCGACCATCTCGGGGCCCGTCAATTCGGGCATCAGAACGTCGGAAAGGATCAGGTCGAACCCGCTGCCGCCAGCCGCCAGCCGCCCTTCGACCAGCGCTTCGGCTTCGAGCGGATTGCCGCACGCCACCGCCGTGTGGCCCAGTTCGCTGACCGCGTCGACGGTGGCGGCGAGCACCCGTTCGTCGTCCTCGACGACCAGGATGCTCATCGCATCGGCGGGCGCGGGCAGGCTGGCGGCGTCGCTCTGCGCGGGTTCGGCGGCGGCATCGGTCTGGGGCTTGGCGATCGGCAGCAGCATCGCGACACTCGTGCCTTCGCCTTCGGTCGACGAAATCTGGACCTCGCCGCCCGACTGGCGACAGAAGGCAAAGACCTGGCTCATGCCAAGGCCGGTGCCCTGACCCGCGGGCTTGGTGGTGTAAAAGGGATCGAAGACGCGCTCGAGCACCTCGGGCGACATGCCGCACCCCGTATCGATCACCTGCACCGCGAGCGCCGCCGCTTCGCTCTCGCCGTCGTCGAGGGTGCGGATCGTCAGCGACCCGTGGCCGTTCATTGCGTCGCGCGCGTTGACCGCGAGGTTCAGCAGGGCGTTCTCGAATTGCTGCCGGTCGATCCAGCAGGCAAGGCCGTCGGCGCGAAGGTCGAGGGTCAGCGCGATGCGGTCGCCGATCGTCCGTTCGATCAGCTGCGCAAAGCTCGCGATACACTCGTCGATCGGGGTCATTTCAGGGCGCGCGGGTTCGGACCGCGCAAAGGTCAACAGGCGCCGCGTCAGGTCGGCTGCGCGATTGGCGCCGTCGAGCGCGTTGGTCAGGTGGCGCTGCGCCTTTTCGGGGGTGCCGGGCAACCAGCGCTGCGCCAGTTCGAGCCCGCCGACGACGACTGCGAGCATATTGTTGAAATCATGCGCGATGCCGCCCGTCAGCTGGCCGACCGCTTCCATCTTCTGCGCCTGCCGCAACTGTGCCTCGGCCGTCTCGCGCTCGGTCATTTCGCTGCGCAGCGCGTCATTCGCGTGCGCCAGCTCGGCGGTGCGTTCTTCCACCGCAGCCTCGAGCTGCATCGCGCGATCGCTTTCGGCGAATTGTTCGCGCCGTGCGAGGCGGCGTTCGCCCTCGGCACGGATC
>JAFAED010000309.1 GCA_023424275.1 Pseudomonadota bacterium
GTCCCGCAGGGCGGCGACCCGGAAAATCCGCAGGAGGTCGACCGGCTGCGCCTCGCGACCCCGACGGGTTCGGATATCGCCAAGGGGCTCGACGGTCTGTTCCGCGTGAAGGGCGGCGGCATATTGCCCGACGACCCCGAAGCGCGGTTGCTCACCCGCTCGATCGAAGGATCGAACGTCACCGCGACCGCTGCGCTCGTCGAGATGATCGAGGCGAGCCGTAGCTGGGATACGCAATTGAAGCTCGTCAGCGACGCGCGCGACATGGACAGCGCGACCGCCAGCCTGATGCAGCTCCCCCGTTAAGGAGAATATGAGATGAGTATCGGTGCCTTGCACGTCGCGCGGACCGGTCTGGATGCCCAGGGCTTCCGGATGCAGGTGATCGCGAACAACCTCGCCAACGTGAACACGACGGGCTTCAAGCGCGACCGCGCGAGCTTCGAGACGTTGAGCTATCAGATGATGACCCAGCCGGGTGCGCCTTCGACGGCGGAAAACCGCTACGCGACCGGCCTCAACCTCGGCACCGGCGTCGCCTTGAACGGCACCGCGCGCATGGACACGCAGGGCACGTTCCAGACGACGGGCAACGGCCTCGACGTCGCGATTGACGGCGCCGGCTATTTCCAGGTCGAAATGCCCGACGGGCGCACCGGCTATACCCGCGCGGGCAATTTCGGCCGCGCCCCCGACGGCACGATCGTGACCTCGGACGGCAAACCGCTGACCCCCGCGATCCAGATTCCGGAAGATGCGAGCAATGTGACGATCGGCCTCGACGGCACCGTGTCGGCAACGGGTGTCGATGGCACCGCGCTCGAACTCGGCCGGATCGAGATCGCGCGCTTTGCAAACCCCGCCGGGTTGCAGGCGATCGGCGGCAACATGCTCGTCGAAACGCAGGCATCGGGTGCGCCGCTGGTCGGCGGGGCGGGCGAAGAAGGCCGCGGTTCGCTGCGCGGCGGCATGCTTGAGGGATCGAATGTCAATGTCGTCGAGGAACTCGTCGACATGATCGAAACGCAGCGCGCCTATGAGGTCAATTCGAAGATGATCTCGGCCACCGACGAGATGATGAAAAATGCGTCGCAGACTCTCTAATCTGGCGATGCTGGCCTTGGTGCTGGCGCCGACTTCGGCGCTGGCGAAGGACAAGCTGCCGCCCGACGCCTTTTCGGTGTCGATGCCGGCGCCGCCACCGCCGCCGCCGGCGAACGGCTCGATCTTTCAGGGCGGCTATGTCGCGCTCACTTCGGGCGGGCGTGCAGGGCAGGTCGGCGATATCGTCACGATCCAGCTCGTCGAGCGCACCGCGGCGACCAAGAGCAACGCCGCGGGCACGCAGCGCGACGGCAGCATCGGACTGACGCCGCCGACGACCGGCCCGTTGTCGCTGTTCAGCCCCAGCGATGTCGCGGCGGGCGGCGGCCAGCAGTTCAAGGGCAAGGGCGACGCATCGCAGTCGAATGCGTTGTCGGGTGAAGTCAGCGTGACGATCGCCGCGGTCTATCCGAACGGGACGATGTTCGTGCGCGGCGAAAAGCTGCTCACGCTCAATCGCGGTGACGAACGCGTCCAGATCTCCGGGATCATCCGCGCGATCGATATCAGTCCCGACAACCGCATCCTGTCGACGCGCGTCGCCGACGCCAAGATCCGTTACGTCGGCAAGGGCGAGATCGCCCGCGCCAGCCAGCAGGGCTGGCTGCAGCGCTTCTTCTCGATCATCAGCCCGTTCTAACAGAGGAATATAAAGTGACCCAGCGTCCGACCCTGTTCACCCTTTTGGCGCTCTTGCTCGCCAGCTTCGCTTTCGCGGCGCCGGCGCATGCCGAACGCATCAAGGACATGGGCCAGTTCCAGGGCCTGCGCGCCAACCAGCTCACCGGCTACGGCATCGTCGTTGGCCTCGCGGGTACCGGCGACGACAGCCTCGATTATTCGACGCTTGGCATGAAGGGCGCGGTGTCGCGTTTCGGGCTGACGCTGCCGCCTGGGGTGAACCCGGCGCTCAAAAACGCCGCAGCGGTGATGATCACCGCCGAACTGCCGCCCTTTGCCAAGCCGGGTCAGCGTCTTGACGTCACTGTGTCGGCGATGGGCAAGGCGAAGAGCCTGCGCGGCGGTACGCTCGTGCTGGCGCCGCTCTACGGTGCGGATGGACAGATTTATGCGATGGTGCAGGGCAATCTGGTCATCGGCGGTCTGGGCGTCGATGCCGCCGATGGATCAAAGCTGACGGTCAATGTCCCGTCGAGCGGCCGGATTGCCGGCGGCGCGACGGTCGAACGGTCGGTCGACACCGGCTTTGCTACGGCAAGCTACCTGACCTTCAATCTCCATCAGTTCGACGCGACCAATGCGAAGCGCGTCGCCGATGCAATCAATGCGGCGCTTCCGGGCTCTGCCTCGATGATCGACGGTGCAAGCATCGCGATCCGGGCCGCGGGCAGCGGCGACGAGCGCATGCGGCTGATGTCTCAGATCGAAAATCTGGGCGTCCAGCGCGCTGAACCGCCGGCGAAGGTGATCGTCAACGCGCGCACCGGAACCGTCGTCATCAACGGCGCGGTCCGCGTCGGTACGGCAGCGGTGACGCAGGGCAAGCTTACCGTGTCGATCAAGGAATCGCCGACGGTCGTCCAGCCCGCGCCCTTCAGCCGCGGTCAGACCGCGGTCGAACCATCGAGCGATATCAGCATCGACGAGGAATATCGCCCGGTGATGCTGGTCAAGCCGACCGCTTCGCTTTCCGAACTCGTCGATGCGATCAATCGCATGGGCGTTCCTCCCGGCGACCTTGTCGCCATCCTCGAGGCGCTGAGCCAGGCCGGCGCGCTCACTGCGGAACTGGTGATCATATGACGAATCCCATTTCTTCGATCGGCGCCTCCCCCACGCCCGCCGCGGCCGGCGGCGGCGATGGCGGGCTGCGCAAGGCGGCCGAGGCATTCGAGGCCGTGATCCTGCGCCAGCTTATGGCGTCGATGCGGCAGGCGAAGCTCGGCGACGATATCTTCGGATCGAGCGCGACCGACAATTTCCGCGAAATGGCCGACGCGCGCACCGGAACCGTCGTCATCAACGGCGCGGTCCGCGTCGGTACGGCAGCGG
>JAFAED010000327.1 GCA_023424275.1 Pseudomonadota bacterium
TCCAGCCCGTTGAGGTCGGGCATCGCGATGTCGCAGAGCACGAGGTCGGGGGCAAGGGCATCGACCATGCGCAGCGCGGACGCGCCGTCGCTGGCGGTGCCGACGAGCGAAATCCCTTCCTGCTGGCCGGTCAGGATCTGGAGCCGTTCGATCGCGAGCGGTTCGTCATCGACGATCAGGGTTCGGAGTGTCTGGATCATGGATTAGCAGCCTCCCGTGCCAGCGGCAGCCAGAGCGAAACGACAAACCCGCCATTGTCCGACGGACCCCATTCGCATCCGGCGGTGGGGCCATAACGCGTCAGCAGGCGTTCGCGGACATTGCCGAGGCCGAGGCCGGTTCCCGAAGCAGGGGCCGGCGCCTTTGGGTCGATATCATTTTCGATGCGCAGGATCAGCAAGCCATGTTCGGCGCTGGCATGCAGGCGGATCGCGATCTTTCCCTTGCTGGGCGAGACGCCATATTTGATGGCATTTTCGATGATCGGTTGCAGGATGAGCACGGGAACGCGCGCATGCTCCAGCTCTTCGGGCATCGTCACCTCGACCTGCAATCGGTCGGGGAAGCGCGTCTGTTCGATATCGAGATAGAGACGCTGGAGCGCGATTTCCTCGTCGAGGCTGACGAGCTGTTCGGGGTCGACCGCAAGGCTGGAGCGCAGGAACGACGACAGGTTCATGATCATCGTTTCGGCCTCGCTCTTCGAACCTTTGAGCACGAGCGTCGACAGCGAGTTGAGCGTGTTGAACAGGAAGTGCGGATTGACCTGGTAATGCAACGCGCGAAGTTGCGCGGTCTGCGCCTCGATACGGAAATGGTTGGCGCGGCGCTCCACCACGCGCATTTCATTGGCATAGCCGAAGGCGACATAGAGTGCGGCCCAGACGGCGAAAAAGAAATACCAGCGGATAGAGCTGTCGAGGATCAGCATGGTCTCCCAAGCGACAGGGAATTTGGCCTGCAATTCCTCGATAATCTTTCCGGCATCGGGGCCTGGGAACCAATAGAAGAAGACGAGCATGTTGATCGTTGCATAGACGACGACCAAAGGAATGGCCGCGCCCATCGCGGCGGCGAGACGCGCGCCGAAACTTTGCGGCTGCGCGCGCTGGAGCAGCTGATAGAGCACGAAGGTGCACAAGATACCGGCAATGACGACGATGCCGCGCCGTGCCGCGTAGGACCATTGTTCGGTGGCGCCGGTAAGCATCGCGAGGCCGGTCGTGATCAGGAAATAGATCAGCCACATGGCGATGATCGAACCGATCGCGACGCGCGGATTGACGCGTGCGTCGGATGCGCGCCAATCGGGCGCCGCTGCCAGCATTTTCGCGCGCTGATCGCGCAGCGCGTCTTTGCGGTTTGTCATGTTCATTGCCGCTGCTTTAGCGCCAAAGGTCGATCGATGGCTAGCGGGCACCGGGCCGCCAGTCGAAGCCGCGTGCACCTTGGTCGAAAGCGCACGTCGATCAGCGGCCGGGCTGGGGCAGGGTGCGGCGCCAGTTTCCGCGCTTATAGATCGCCCATGCCATTGCCAGCGAAGCGAGCGACGAGAGCGGGAAGCTCCACCAGAGAATGTCGCTGCCGACCACCGGATAGCCGAAATAATAGATGCCGAGGCGGATCGGGAACATCGACAGGAAGAGGATGACGAGCGGCGGCACGACCGAACCGTTGGCGCGCAGCGTGCTGATGAGGACGATCGTCGTGCCGAAGGGCAGGAAGGTCCAGGTCGCGATGAGCTGGATATTGCGCGCGACGTCGATCGCCGGGCTTTCGCTGCCGAGGAAGAGCGCGAGTGCGGCGCGGTCGAAGATCAGGAGCAGGACGATCAGCACCCCGGTCATAGCGAGGTTGATCGCGATACCGCTGTTCGTCACCGACGATACGCGGTCCCAGCGCCCGGCACCGATATTCTGTGCCGCCATCGAACTGACCGCGGCGCCGACCGCGAGCGCGGGCATCTGGATATAATTCCACAGCTGGAGCGTCGCGCCATAGGCTGCGGCGGTGACGAGCCCCTCGCGGTTGACGAGCCCGACCATGACAAGCCCGGCGCCCGAGATGACGAGCATCTGCGCCCCCATCGGCAGGCCGCGGCCGATGATGAAACGCAGTTCGGACCATTTGGGATAGAGATAGGCGAGTTCGCGCCCGCGAAGACGGAGGACGTGGTTCTTCACATAGAACCAGCCGATCATGCCCGCGAGGCTGATTGTTCCGGCAATCGCCGTCGCGAGCGCGCTGCCCGCAATGCCGAGACGCGGGAAGGGGCCGAGGCCGAGGATCAGCACCGGGTTGAAGGCGATGTCGAGGACGACCGCAAGGATCATGAAGCGGAGCGGCGTCACCGCGTCGCCCGCACCGCGCGAGGCCATCATTAGCGTGACGCTGAGCATACTGGCAGGGACAGCGAGGAAGGTGACGCGGAGATAATCATGCGCGAGCGCGAAGGCTTCGGGCGGGGTCTTGAGCCAGCGCAAGATCTGGTCCGACGCGAACCAGCCGAGGATGGCGATGACGACCGAGAAGATCAGCGCGAGGCCGATCACGCCGCCGGTCGCGCGGCGCGCGGCGTCGATGTCGCCGCGGCCCATCGACTGGCCGATCAATACCGTCGCCGCCATGCCGAAGCCGAAAAAGGCACCGAACATCAGGAACATGATGATGTTCGCATTGGCGGTCGCGGCGAGCGCGCTTTCGCCGAGGAACTGGCCGACCCAGATCGAATTCACCGAGCCCGAGAGCGTCTGGAGGATGTTCGAGGCGAGCGTCGGCAGCGCGAAGAGGATCAGCGTCTTGGTGATCGGACCGCTGGTCAGGTCCATCCGTCCGCCGCCGCGCGCGGTTTGGCGCGGCGGGACCGGGCTGGCTGCCGGGTCCGCCGCCGCGGCGACGGGGGTCGGGGTGATCGGGGTCTCGTCGGTCACCGGGGAAGCGCGATCATTCGGGGCCGCCTTCGAGGTCGCCGGTGCACTGGAGCTCGGGATCCTCTGTCGCCATGCGTTCGAACTCGCGGGCCTGCCCGGTGATGCCTGGGAAAAGCCGGTCGGGTTCGACATGATAGGATGCGATGAGCGTGACGGCCCAGGCGTAATGGCGCGCGCCGGCGGCGCAGCTGTCGCTGCCGCCGTCGCCTTCGCCCCAGACGGTACGCCAGTCTGCCGCGCCGTCGCGGGTCAGGATGACCTTGAAGCCGCCGATCGCGCCATTGTCACCCTCGGCATAGGCAATCGCGCGGTCGCCGTCCTTCCACACCCGGAGGTGGCGGAAGGTGAAACGGAAATCGGGGTGCGACCGCAGCGCGTCGAGGATGGCGTTGCGTTCGGTGCTGCCGACGGCAGGCGTGTGCGGGGCGGCTTCGCTTGCAGCCAGCGGCGCCGCGAACAGCAGCGCCGTTGCCACAAGCAGGGCCCCCCGGCCGCGCATCACCCCAGCCGCGCCAGCGCGGCGGTGAGGCGGTCGGCTTCGGCGTCCTTGGCGGCATGGTCGGCGCGCGCCTTTTCGACCGCTTCGGGCTTGGCGCGTTCGACGAACGACGGATTGTTCAGGCGGCCCGCGAGGCCGTCGCGTTCCTTGGCCGCGGCGGCGAGCGCCTTGGTCAGTCGGTCGCGTTCGGCGGCGATATCGATGACGCCCTCGAGCGGGACGGTGATCGTCTCGCCCTCGACGACGAGCTGCGCCGAGGCGCCGGAAGGGGCCGGGTCGAAGCTGATGGCTTCAAGGCGTGCGAGGCGGTCGAGCTGCGCTGCGAGCTTGTCGGTGCGGCCCTTCAGCGACGCTGGGAAATGCGCGGTCAGGCGTGCGCCCGGCGGCAGGCCGAGCTCGGCCTTGGCGGTGCGCAGTTCGCTGACGAGCTTGATCAGCCAGTCGATGTCGGCGCTGGCTTCGGCGTCGTGCGCTGCCGCAGGCGCCGGCCATTTCGCGGTGATCAGCGGATAGTCGGCGCGGTCGCCGAGCCCGGTCCACAGCTCTTCGGTGATGAAGGGCATGAAGGGGTGGAGCATGACGAGGATCTGGTCGAGCACCCAGCCCGCGACGGCCTTCGTCTCGTCATCGATCGCGCCCTTGATCAGTTCCAGATACCAGTCGCAGAAGCGGTCCCAGGCGAAGCTGTAGATCGCGTTCGCGGCCTCGTCGAAGCGATAGGCGGCGAAGGCGGTTTCCATCGCGGCGACGGTCGCGGCGACCTCGCCGATGATCCAGCGGTTGACCGGCAGGCTCGCGGCGGGGGCTTCGAAGCTGGTCGAGGCCGAAATGCCGTTGGCTTCGCAGAAACGCGCGGCGTTCCAGAGCTTGGTCGCGAAGTTGCGATAGCCCGCGAGGCGCGCGTCATCCATCTTGATGTCGCGGCCCTGGCTTTCCATCGCGGACATGAAGAAGCGGAGCGCGTCGGCGCCGTACTGGTCGATCAGGCCGAGCGGGTCGACGACGTTACCCTTCGACTTCGACATCTTCGCGCCGTCGGGCGCGCGGACGAGGCCGTGGAGATAGAGCGTCTTCCACGGGACGTCGCCCATGAACTCCATCCCCTGCATCGCCATGCGCGCATCCCAGAAGAAGAGGATGTCGAAGCCCGAGATGAGGACGTCGTTGGGGTAGTGGCGCTTCAGCAGGTCGCTATTCTCGGGCCAGCCGAGCGTTGCGAAGGGCCAGAGCGCCGAGGAGAACCAGGTGTCGAGCACGTCTTCGTCGCGGGTCAGGACGACGCCCGCACCCGCTTCGGCCTGTGCCTCCTCTTCGGTCTCGGCAACGAAGATGCGGCCGTCTTCGGCATACCATGCCGGGATGCGGTGGCCCCACCACAGCTGGCGCGAGACGCACCAGGGCTGGATATTCTCCATCCAGTTGAAGAAGGTCTTTTCCCACGTCTTGGGGACGATGTTTATGCGGCCGTCGCGCACCGCCGCCATCGGCGGCTGCGCCAGCGTCTTGGCGTCGACATACCATTGGTCGGTCAGCATCGGTTCGATCACGACGCCGCCGCGGTCGCCGAACGGCTGCATGATCAGCTTGTCCTCGACCTTGACCATCAAGCCTTCGGCATCGATGTCGGCGACGACGCGTTTGCGCGCCTCGTAACGTTCGAGGCCGCGATATTCCTCGGGAACGAGATTGAGCGCGTCGATTTCGGCGGGGGTCGCGGTCGCGCCCTTCGCAATCTCGACCGCACGCGCGGCGGCTTCGGCATAGGGCGCCCCGTCGGCGCGCATCGCGGCGACCTCGTCCATCAGGCGGTACATCGGAATATTGTTCCGCTGCGCGACGCCATAGTCGTTTTCGTCGTGCGCACCGGTGATCTTCACCGCGCCCGACCCGAAATGCGGATCGGGATATTCATCGGTGATGATCGGGATCAGGCGGCGATGTTTCTTCGGCCCCACCGGGATCTCGCAATATTTGCCGACGATCGGACGATAGCGCTCGTCGTCGGGATGCACGGCGACCGCGCCGTCGCCGAGCATCGTTTCGGGGCGCGTCGTGGCGATCGAGATATAGTCGCGCTCTTCCTCGAGCACGACGTGGCCGTCGGCGTCGCGCTCGACATAGGTATAGGTCTCACCGCCCGCGAGCGGATATTTGAAGTGCCACATATGGCCCGGCACTTCGTGCGATTCGACTTCGAGGTCCGAGATCGCGGTCTTGAGCGCGGGGTCCCAGTTCACGAGGCGCTTGTCGCGGTAGATCAGGCCCTTTTTGTGGAGGTCGACGAAGACCTTGACCACAGCCTCGGTGAAGTGCGGGTCCATCGTGAACTGCTCGCGCGACCAGTCCATCGAGCAGCCGAGGCGGCGAAGCTGGCCGGTGATCTGGCCGCCGCTTTCGGCTTTCCATTCCCAGACCTTGTCGACGAATTCGTCGCGCGTGAAATCGGTACGCTTTTGCTGGCGTTCGTTGAGCTGGCGCTCGACGACCATCTGCGTCGCGATGCCGGCATGGTCCATGCCGACGACCCACAGCGCATCCTTGCCGCGCAGGCGTTCGTAGCGGACGAGCACGTCCTGCAGCGTGTTGTCGAGCGCATGGCCGATGTGCAGCGCGCCGGTTACGTTCGGCGGCGGATTGACGATCGTGAAGGGTGTCGCGTCGGGACGCGCGGGACGGAAGAGTCCACGGCTTTCCCATATATGGGCCCATTTCGCCTCGATAGCGGCGGGATCGAACGTTTTTTCCATCGGCATAGCCGGGCGCCTTTGCCAGCCGGGGGGCGAGG
Source organism: Pseudomonadota bacterium (assembly GCA_023424275.1). Classification (GTDB taxonomy): domain Bacteria; phylum Pseudomonadota; class Alphaproteobacteria; order Sphingomonadales; family Sphingomonadaceae; genus Sphingopyxis. Next base: position 6,215 of record JAFAED010000327.1, read on the forward strand.
CGGCAAGGGGGTGATCGTTTTAACGGCCCTCTCTCCGTTCGTCATGCCGGGCTTGATCCGGCATCCCGCTTCGTTGTCGCGAAGGAATAAGCGGGACCCCGGATCAAGTCCGGGGTGACGAAAGGAGAAAGAAGGCCGGCTTATTTCTTCAGATAGCTGTCCAGCCAGTTGAACACCGTCTGGTGCCACTGAACGCTGTTCGCGCCCTTCAGCACCCAGTGGTTCTCGTCGGGGAAGACGAGAAGCTGTGACGGGATATTGCGGCGCTGGAGCGCGGTGAAGGCAGCGAGGCCCTGCGTGTAGGGGATACGGAAGTCCTTCTCGCTCGTGATCACCAGCATCGGGGTCTTCCACTTGGCGACGTGATGGACCGGGTTCCATTTTTCATATTCTTCGGGAACCTGGAAATAGGGGCCGCCATGTTCCCATTCGTCGAACCATAGCTCCTCGGTCTCATACGCCATCGCGCGCGCGTCGAAGACGCCGTCGTGCTGGACGAGGCATTTGAAGCCGTCGGTCCACTGGCCGGCGATCCAGTTCATCATATAGCCGCCATAGGAGGCGCCGAGCGCGCAGGCGTTCGCGATATCGAGTTGGCCGTCCTGTTTGCCCGCGGCGGCAAGGCCGAGGCGGAGGTCTTCGAGCGGCTTGCCGCCCCAATCCTTGTTGATGCTGTCGGTGAAGGCCTGGCCGTAACCCGT
>JAFAED010000011.1 GCA_023424275.1 Pseudomonadota bacterium
GCTGGCGGCAGCCATAATCCCGGCGCTCGCCGCCGCCGAGCCGTCGGCGACGGGCTTCGCCATCGTGACGCAGACGGAGGATGGCGCCCCCATCCCCCGGTCTGCGGGTCTTCCCTATGCGCCGAAAAATCTTCCCGACCGTATCGTCCTCACGCCCGGAGCCGATCCGGCGCGCGAGATGGCGGTCGCTTTTCGTACCGACACCGCGCAGGCCGAGTCCCAGGCCCAGCTCGCGGTGTCGGTCGATGGGCCCACGCTCGGGGAAAAGGCACAATTGGTCACCGGCAAGGCGGTGCGGGTAGAGAGCAGCTATGGTCCCGCACTCTATCATCAGCTGCGCTTCACCGGCCTGACGCCGGACACCGTCTACGCCTATCGCGTCAAGGGCGCCGCGGGCTGGAGCGAATGGTATCAGTTCCGTACCGCCGCCGCCGAAGCAAAACCCTTCCGCTTCCTCTATCTCGGCGACATCCAGAACGGCATTTTGACCTATGCCAGCCGCGTGATCCGGCAGGCCTTCCTTGCCAATGGCGACATCCGCCTCGTCGCGCATGCGGGCGACCTCGTCGGCCAACGCGACGACCTCGACCATGACGACGAATGGGGCGAATGGAACCAGGCGGGCGGCTATAATTATGCCAGCGTCCCGCAGCTGCCCGCGACGGGCAATCATGAATATGTCGATGTGCTAAAGGCCGACGGCAGCGAAAGCCGGAGGCTCGGTCCCTATTGGCCCGCACAGTTCGCGCTGCCCGGCAACGGCACCGATCCGGTGCAGGCGACGACCTATTACACCGACTATCAGGGCGTCCGTTTCATCGTCCTCGACGGCACCGCCGCGATCGACCTTGGCGCGATGCAGGCACAGACCGACTGGCTCGACGCCACGCTCACCTCGTCGAAAGCGAACTGGAACGTCGTCCTGTTCCACCAGCCCGTCTTCACCTGCGCGCGGCCGAACGACACCGCCGAGATCAAGGCGGCGTGGAAGCCCGTGTTCGAAAAGCGCAAGGTCGACCTGGTGCTCCAGGGCCACGACCATTGCTACAGCCGCCTCACGGGCGAAGCGGGCCGCGAAGCCAATGCCAAGGCGCGCGCCGACGGCAGCATTCAGGGGCCGGTCTATCTGGTGTCGGTGACGGGGTCGAAAATGTACCGCCTCAACGACCGCGCCGGCAGCCAGCCCGACAAGATCGCCGAAGCGACCGAACTCTACCAGATCGTCGACGTCGCGCCCGGGACGCTCAAGTTCCGCACTTATACGGCGTCGGGAAAACTCTACGACGGCTTTAACCTCGACCGCACGGCAAGCGGCAATCGCCTGAGCGAGATCGACGAGCCGACGATCGCCGCCCGCCGGTGCGCCGGCGACGTCGGTCCCGACGGCGGCCGTTGCGTCGCGTCGGGCAAATAATATCAGGGGGAAATGATGAACCGAACGTCCAGACTGCTCGCCACCGCCGCGCTCGCTGCCACGCTCGCCGGTTGTGCCGCGCGCGAGCCCGTCATCGCCGGCCTGCCGCCGGTGCAGGTGACCGCGAGCGGCGAGACAGCGCCCGTCGGCACGGGCAAAGCCGACGCGGCCGACGATCCGGCGGTCTGGGTCGACCCCGCCAATCCGAACCGCGCGCTGATCGTCGCGACCGACAAGAAGGCGGGGCTGCATATCTATGACCTGACCGGCAAGGATATCGCCTTCACGCAGGCGGGCCTCGTCAACAATGTCGATGTCGCGGGCAACATCATCGTCGCGAGCGATCGCAACGACGGGGTGAACGCGCATCTCGCGGTCTTCCGGCTCGACGCCGACAAGCCCGCGATCGCCTCGCTCGGCCGCGCGGCGGCGGGCACGGGCGAAGCCTATGGGCTTTGCCTCAAGAAGACCGCGCCCGATGCGCCGATCACCGCCGCACTGATCGTCAAGGACGGCACGGTGCGTGTCGGCACGCTGACCGTCGACGGCACGCCGAGCTTTGCCGCGCAATGGGAATATAAGATCCCGACGCAGTCCGAGGGCTGCGTCTTCGACGGCGACACGCTCTATGTCGGCGAAGAAGACGCCGGCATCTGGCAGCTCGTACCGAACGGCAAAACCGCCACCGCGCGCCTCGTCGCGCCGGTCGACAACCAGCGCCTCGTCGCCGATGTCGAAGGCCTCGCGACGATCGACCACAAGGGTCAGCGTTACCTGCTCGCCTCGAGCCAGGGCGACAATGCCTATGCGGTCTTCAAGCTGCCTTCGATGGATTATGTCGGGCGCTTTGCGGTGGCCGCGGGCGGGTTCGGCGCGACGAGCGAAACCGACGGGATCGAGGCGGTCGCAGGTAATTTCGGCGCCGCTTATCCCGACGGCATCTTCCTCGCGCAGGATGGCGACAACGCCCCCAAGGCGCAGAACTTCAAACTGGTGCGCTGGGACCAGATCGCGGCGGCATTGGGGTTGTAGAACATCGTCTTCCGACCCTCCCTGTCGCGCAGCGATGGGGATGTGGCAGCGCGCAGCGCTGACGGACGGGCTTTTGGCGCACAGGTTTCCCCCCTCCACCATCCTTCGGATGGTCCCCCTCCCCACGGCTCCGCCGCGGGGAGGATCGATCTCGTCTCCGCGACCGAAAAATGCCGTCAAAGGTTGCCCAAAAGCCACCACCGGCCTAGGGGGGCGGCGTCTTTCCCATCCTCAAAGGCCGCCCTCCCCATGACCGACCTGATTCCCGTCCGCCGCGCCCTTCTATCCGTCAGCGATAAGGCCGGGCTCGCCGAGCTTGCCGCCGCGCTCGTCCGTCACGGCGTCGAACTGGTCTCGACCGGCGGGACCGCAAAGGCGCTGCGCGAAGCGGGTCACACCGTCCTCGACGTGTCCGACCTCACCGGCTTTCCCGAGATGATGGACGGCCGCGTCAAGACTTTGCACCCGACCGTCCATGGCGGGATCCTCGCGGTGCGCGACGACGCGGCGCATGTCGCGTCGATGGAGGAACATGGCATCGGCGCGATCGACCTGGTCGTCGTCAACCTCTACCCCTTTGCCGCGACTGTCGCGAAGGGGGCGGCGCGCGACGAGATCATCGAGAATATCGACATCGGTGGTCCCGCGATGGTGCGCTCGTCGGCGAAGAACCACGCCTTCGTCGGCATCGTCACCGAGCCCGAGGATTATGCCGCGGTGATCGAAGAAATGGACGCCAATGGCGGCGCGACCACATTGGCGCTGCGCAAGCGGCTCGCCGCGACCGCCTTTGCGCACACCGCGACCTATGACGGGATGATCGCAAGCTGGTTCGCCTTTGCCGACCAGGGCAAGATGTTCCCCGACACGCTGCCGCTCACCGCCAAGCTCGCGAACGAGCTGCGCTATGGCGAAAATCCGCACCAGCAGGCGGCGCTTTACCTGCCCGCCGGCCCCGCCGCGCGCGGCATTGCGCAGGCCGAACAGGTGCAGGGCAAGGAACTCAGCTATAACAATATCAACGACGCCGACGCCGCGCTCGAACTCGTCGCCGAATTTCGCGAAGCCGACCCGACCTGCGTCATCGTCAAGCACGCCAACCCGTGCGGCGTCGCGACCGCCGCGACGATCGCCGAAGCTTATGACGCAGCGCTGAAATGCGACGATGTCTCGGCCTTTGGCGGGATCATCGCGGTCAACCGGCCGCTCGACGGCGCAACCGCCGAATTGATCAGCGGCATCTTCACCGAAGTCGTCTGCGCGCCCGACGCCGATGCCGATGCGCGCGCGGTGTTCGCGAAGAAGAAGAATCTCCGCCTGCTGCTCACCGGCGAGCTGCCCGATCCGGCACGCGGCGGGCTGATGATGAAGACGATCGCCGGCGGCTGGCTCGCGCAGAGCCGCGATAACGGCCGCATCACGCGCGCCGACCTGAAGGTCGTCACCGACCGCGCACCGACCGAGGAGGAACTCACCGACGCGCTGTTCGCGTGGACGATCGCCAAGCATGTGAAGTCGAACGCGATCGTCTATGCCAAGGGCGGGTCGACCGCGGGCATCGGCGCGGGGCAGATGAACCGCCGCGACAGCGCGCGCATCGCCGCGGTCAAGGCCCGCGAAGCCGCCGAAAGCCACGGCTGGGCCGAAGCCCGCACCGTCGGCAGCGCGGTCGCCAGCGACGCCTTTTCCCCTTCGCCGACGGGCTGCTGGCGGCGGTCGAGGCGGGCGCGACCTGCGTTATCCAGCCTGGCGGCTCGATCCGCGACGACGAGGTCATCGCGGCCGCGAACGACGCGGGGCTCGCGATGGTGTTCACGGGCATGCGCCACTTCCGCCACTGATAAGCGCCAAGGACCAGCATGACCGCCACAACCCACCGGCCCGGTTTCATCCAGCGGCTCTATAACTGGACCATGGAGAAATCGGCGCACCCGCACGCCGAGTTCTGGCTGGCGCTGGTGTCCTTCGTCGAGGCAAGCTTTTTTCCGATCCCGCCGCACCCGCTGCTCGGCCTGATGTGCCTTGCGAACCCCAAAAAGGCGGTGCACTATGCGATCATCTGTACGCTCGCCTCGGTCGCGGGCGGCATGCTCGGCTACGGGATCGGCTTCTTCCTGTACGAGAGCGTCGGGCTATGGCTGCTCGGCGTCCTCGGGCTCACCGATGCCTTCCCGCCGGCCGCCTGTTATA
>JAFAED010000018.1 GCA_023424275.1 Pseudomonadota bacterium
GCAATGGCAATGGCGGGTTCGCGGGCATTTTGAGCGGCGGCTACGCTGGCATGGCCGATGGCCTGCGCCGCGGCTTTGCGACCGCGACGACCGACACCGGCACGGCTCCGGCGACGCCGCTCGAGGGCGATGCGCTGATCGGCCAGCCGCGCAAATGGCGCGATTGGGGGCGGCTTTCGACGCATGTCATGACGACGACCGGAAAGGCGATCACCAGGGCCTTTTACGGCCGCGATGCCAAGCGGTCCTATTATACCGGCTGTTCGACCGGCGGGCAGCAGGGGCTGATCGAATCGCTCTATTACCCCGCCGACTATGACGGCATCCTCGTCGGCGCCCCCGTTATCAACCGGACATGGGGCCATGCGGCGGTGCTTTGGGACTATGCGGCCGCGCACCGCACGCCGGCCAGTCTGCTGTCGCCTGCCAAGCTGAAGTTGCTCAACAAGGCGGCGATCGCAAGTTGCTGGCAACAGGGACATGGGCTGGCCGGCGACCCGTTCGTTTCGGACCCGCTGAGCTGCAAATTCGATCCTGCGGTCCTGAAATGCGACGGCGCCGGGGCGGAGGGCTGCCTGACCGAACCCGAAATTGCGACCGCGCGGGCCTTTTATTCGGGGCCGACGAACCGCGAGGGCAAGGCCAGCTATTTCGGCTGGCTTCCGGGCAGCGAAATGCCCGACACGTTCGGCTGGTCCTTCCTGCAAACGCCGATCAAGGACGAACCGCCCTTCGGCGCGCTGTTCAAATGGGTCTTCGGCGCGGACTGGGATTGGAAGGGCTTCGATTTCGATCGCGATATGCCCGCGGTGCAGGCGCGCCTCGACCCCATTGTGAACGACGCCACGCGCGGCAGCATCGATGCTTTTGCTGCGCGCGGCGGCAAGCTCATCATTTTTCACGGCCTTGCCGACACGCTGGTCGCGCCTGCACAATCGGTGGCCTTTTACGAACGGCAGGCGGCCGCGTTGGGCGGCGCCCGCAAGATCGGGGATCATGCGCGCCTGTTCCTCGCGCCCGGCATGATGCACTGCGGCGGCGGTACGGGGCCCGATGCGTTCAACGCCACGCTCGGCATTCCGCCCCGCCCGCCGGTCGACGATGCAGAGCATGACATCTTCTCGGCGCTGATCGCATGGACCGATCGGGGCGAGGCGCCCGACCGGATCGTCGCGACGAAATTTTCGGGCGAGGACAAAAGCGAAGTGGAAATGCAGCGGCCGCTCTGCCCCTATCCGCAAAAGCCCGTGTATCGCGGTTCGGGATCGACGCGCTCGGCGAGCAATTTTGTGTGCAGCGCGCCTGCCGCCCGATGACGAAGGCGATCGTGGACAGGGCCTCGAACGGGGCTTCGATCCGGCCCGAGCGGCCGGCGCGATGATCAATCGTCGTGAGTTCGCGGGTCTTGCCGCCGCAGGAGCGGCGGTCTCGCGCCCGGGCGTTGCAAAAGCGAACGCCGAAGGCATGACGACAATCCATAGCCTGCGATCGCAATTTGTGCCCGGCGATGTCCGTGTCGCGCTTTACAGGCCTCCCGGATACGACGGACAGCGTCCCGCTACCTATCCGCTTTTGCTCCTTCTCCACGGCGGAAACGGCAGCGAACAGGATTTGCTGCTTTTCACAAAGCTGATCGACGCAGAAATCCTGTCCGGTCGGCTGCCGCCGCTGGTCATCGCCATGCCGGCTGCGCGCCGTTCGCTTTACATGGATTATCGCGACGGGTCCGAGCGGTGGGAGAGCTTGATCTTGGGCGATCTTCTTCCCTTTCTCCGGCGCGAGGCGCATGTTGGCCGCACGCGCGAGCAGACGTTCATCGGGGGCTGGTCGATGGGCGGTTTGGGCAGCCTGCGCATTGCGTTCAAGCACCCGGATATTTTCTGTGCCGTCGCCGCGCTGGAACCCGCGATAGAACCCGTGCTGGCATGGCAGGATGTCGGGCCGCGCGTGAAGTTCTGGCGGCCCGACGCGGTGCTCCACAGCATGTTCGGAACGCCGATCGATCCGGACTATTGGGCCAGCAACAATCCGGCGACCATCGCCAGCCGCGATGCGGACCGGCTGGTCGATCTTCGTATCTATCTGGAGGTCGGCGACCAGGACATGCTGTACCTCTATGAAGGGGCCGAATTCCTGCACCGCATCCTGTTCGACGCGCGCCTCGCGCACGAATATCGGCTGGTTCATGGTGCCGATCACGTCGGCCCATCGCTGCGGCCACGCTTGATGGACGCCCTGGGGTTCATCGGACGCCAGATATTGCCGCCGCCCTGGATCGACCAGGGCGTTCGCGACCTCCGCAGCTTTATGGATCGGCAGAAGCAAGCCGTCGGCTTGGAAATCGAACCCGTGGACCCTCGGCGGCTGAAAGCGCGCTGATCCGTTCACCATCTGCGATCCGGATTGGGCAGGCCATCGAAGGGGCGCGAGATGCCTCTGCCTTTTTCGCACCGCGCTCTTGGCCTGTTGCGTCAGCTTCTCGCTTGACGGGACGCGGACGGACTAAGTGGGGGAGGAGGGTAGTCCGTCCGCGTCCCTGGCCCGGCGCGGCCAGCGGGGCCGTACCGGGAATTCGCTTCGATCGGGCATCCGGTTACAGGGGATCCGGGAGGGCCAATATTGCGCTGGCCGGACAGCAAATCGATTATCCATTCGGTTTGCAGGCCCTATCATATCGTTGGCATTCATCGACCGTCGGATGAGCGGTCGCGCCGACGTCGAGGGCCGCCGCCACGTCGGGGCACCCGTCCCGCCGCGGCGTCTGTGATCGGTTCGTCGCGTGCGGGGCTCGTTCGGTCGATACCGGGCCGCGCATCGTCGCGGCGGGCCCTACATCGCGCCAGCCGGTCGGCACCCCCTCGGATTGCGGGTTGCCCGACCGTTATCGAGAGGCCACGTCCTCGCCGGCGCCGCGCGCCGGTTTTCATGTCCGGGACGGCCCGGCAGCCCTGAAAGGAGGCTGTCATGGCCTGGATATATTTGACGATCGCCGGAATTTTCGAAGTCATATGGGCGTTTGCGATGAAGCAGTCGGACGGCTTCACGCGGCCCGCTCCGACCATCATCACCATCGCCGCGATGATCGTCAGCTTCGCCCTGCTGTCGCTGTCGATGAAATCGCTGCCGCTCGGCACCGCCTATACGATCTGGACCGGCATCGGCGCGGTCGGCGCCTTCCTTGTCGGCATTTTCGTCCTCGGCGAACAGGCGAACGCGATGCGGATCCTTGCCGCGCTGCTGATCGTCAGCGGGCTGGTGCTGATGAAGCTGTCCTCGCCCGCCTGATTGCGCTCAGTCGGCCTTCATCACAAAGGCGGGGCCAAGGTCGATCGTGCGCGCGGCGTCGCCCAGCGTCAGCGCGACATTCGCCTTGCCCGCCGGATGCTCGTCGGCGGCGATGCCCTTCACATGCACGAGCTTCCATTCGCCCGAAAACGCGACGCGGCCCGCCACGATCGGCGCATAGGGCGCGCTGTTCTGCTGGATCGCGGCGCCCAGATCGGCGGCGCTGGCGGGGGCGTCCGGGCCGCCGTCGACCAGCCGCACCCAGAATGCGAGGATCAGTCTGTCGCCCTTCGCGATCGGCCCGCTGATCGGCACCGACGCGCCGATGTCCCATGCGTTGGCGGGCTTTGCAGGGATCGTCACGCGCATCGCGCTTCCGCCCTGTACCGCGCCGTCCTTGCGCGCTTTGTGCGTCTGGCCGGGGCCATAGACGGTCCAGCCTGCGGTCGGCTGGTTCAGCATCTGCGGCGCGCCGGGCTCCTCTTCGGCCAGCGCCGGTGTGGCGGCGGCGATGGCGATGGCGAAGGCCAGAAAAGCGGCACGGAATTTGGTCATCATGCGTCTCCCCAAACGACTCGATTGCATGATCTTATAATGACAAGTAAGATATCAATCTAATACCAATTGACCGAAGGGGAACGGCGATGCGGTGGACGGCGACAAGTGCGATCATGCTGCTCTGCGCGGCACCTTCGCCAACATCCGCACAGGAAAGCGCCAAGGGCAGCTTCGAACTCGTCTGGTCCGACGAATTCGACACCGACGGTCCGCCCGACCCCGCCAAATGGAGCTGGGACACCCATGCGAACAAGATGGGCTGGTACAATGAAGAACTACAATATTACGCCGCCGACCGTCCCGAAAACGCCCGCGTCGAAAACGGCCGGCTGATCATCACCGCGCGCAAGGAGACGCTGTCCGACCGGGCCGATCACGGCGGGCAGCGCTATACATCGGCGCGCCTGATCACCAAGGGCAAGGCCGAGTTCACCTATGGCCTGATCGAAGTGCGCGCGAAGCTGCCGTGCGGAAAGGGGTCCTGGCCCGCGATCTGGACCTTGGGCGCGGGCGGTCCCTGGCCCGACGGGGGCGAAATCGACATCATGGAGCATGTCGGCAAGACGCCGGGCGATGTCTTCGGGACGATCCACAACCGTTCGACCGCGGGCACCTTCGGCAATGGCGGCAAGACGCGCGTCGAGGACGCCTGCGACGCTTTCCACGACTACCAGATGCTGTGGACCCCGCGCGAGATCCGCTTTGCGGTCGATGGAAAGCCCTATCATCGCTACGCCAATGCGGGGACGGGTGCCGCGCAATGGCCGTTCGACGGACCGCAATATCTGTTGCTGAACCTCGCCATCGGCGGTGCGATGGGCGGCGAGGTCGACGATGCGATCTTCCCGCTTCGTTTCGAAATCGAGCATGTCCGCGTTTATCGTCAGCAGCCACGCGGGGCGGGGCAGCCCGCGGAATAGCACGCTGTTGCGGCGCCCGCCGGCCTCCGGAAAGGAAGGCGGCGGGCGCCAAGGGCAAGCGGTGGGAAGACCGCTGCCCTGTTCAGATCAGGATATGGCAGACATCGGGACGCGGGCGGGCGATGCCATGCGTCAAGCGCGCCAGGGCGTCGTCATCGATGCGCGCCGCATCAGTAATCTCGACGCGGTAGCGGCCGTGGAGCGCATGGACGGCGCGAATGTTTGCATCACCGCCCAGCGCACCGGCGATGTCCCGGGGCAAGGCTGCCGCATCCGTACCGGTCGCCGCGGGCGCCGCGAGGGCAGCCGCCTTTACGCCGCCACCGGCCAGCGCGCCCCGGATTTCCTCCGCGACCAGGTCGGCGATCGGCCCGAGCACGACCTGTGCCGCATTTTCCGACGGTCGGATGATCCCGCGCGCGCCGAGCGCCGACAGCGCGGCATCGTCGATCGCTTGCTGGTCGGCGACGATCAGGCGCAGGCGCGTGGTGCACGCATCGACGCTCACCAGATTGGCCGCGCCGCCGAGCGCCGCGACAAAGGCGTCGCCGCGTGCGCCGCCCGCCGATGCCGCGACGGTCTCGGCGACCTCGCCCCGCTCGCGCCCCGGTGTCGCCAGGTCGAACTTCCGAATGAAAAAGCGGAACAGCCCATAATAGAGCGCAGCATATACCGCGCCGACGGGCAGCAGCATCCACGGCCGGGTGGCAAGGCTGAAGTTCAGCACATAGTCGAACAGCCCCGCCGAAAAGCCGAAACCGAGCTTGACGTCGAGCGCGTTCATCAGCGCCATCGACGCCCCGGTCAGCACGGCATGGATCGCATAGAGCAGCGGCGCGACGAACATGAAGGTGAATTCGATCGGCTCGGTCACCCCGGTCAGAAAGCTGGTGAAGGCCAGGCTGAAGAACATGCCGCCGACCGCCTTGCGCCGTTCGGGCCGCGCTTCGTGATACATGGCAAGGCATGCGGCGGGCAGGCCGAACATCATCACCGGGAAGAAGCCGCTCATAAAGGCGCCCGCATCCGGGTCGCCGGCGAAGAAGCGGCGGAGATCCCCGGTGGCGCCCGCATAGTCGCCGACGACGAACCAGGCGGCGTTATTGATGATATGATGCAGCCCCGTGACGATCAGCAACCGATTGAGTACGCCATAGACGAACAGCCCCGCACTGCCGCTCTCGACGACGCTACGGCTGGCAGCGTCGATCGCGCCGCTGATATGAGCATAGCCATAGCCGATGATCGCCGCGAGCAGCAGTCCCGCGATTCCGCTGGCGATCGGGACGAAGCGCCGCCCGCCGAAGAAGGCAAGATATTCGGGGAGCGCGATCGTCGCGAAGCGATTGTAGAAATTGCCGCCGATCAGTCCCGATAAAATGCCGATCGGCACCTCCAGCTTGTCGATTTGCGTCAGCGCCCAATTCTTGCCGGCGAGCGCGGCCGCCGCCTCGGGCCATCCGGCGCCGACATCGGGCGGCGCGGTCAGGAAGGTCTGCGCGCCCGTGGTCGTGACGAGGTAGCAGACCACGCCCGCGAGCGCGGCGGCGCCATTGCCGTCGCGGGCAAAACCGACCGCGACGCCGATCGCGAACAATATGCCGAGATTGTCGAAAATCGCGGCGCCGGCGGCGGAGACGAAGGCGATGCCGAGCAGGTCGGGTTGGCCGATGCGTAGCAGCAGGCCCGCGATCGGCAGCACCGCGATCGGCAGCATCAAGGCGCGGCCCAGCGGTTGGAGCGTTTCGAGAATCTTCCTCATCGCCGTGTCTCCTCGAATGCGCGGGCGAGCGCGCGGACTTCGGCCGCCGATTTGCATTGCAGCGCCAGATCGGCGTGCGCGCGTGCTTCGATCAGCGTCAGGCCGCGTACGATCTGTTTCGCCTCGGCTATGAAGCCCGGCACCGCAGAGAGTTCGGTGACGCCGAGGCCGACGAGGATCGGCAAGGCAGCGGGATCGGACGCCAGCCCGCCGCACACGCCGACCCAGCGGCCGCGCGCGGTGGCGAGGCGGCAGGTCTCGCCGATCATCCGCAGCACCGCCGGATGCATCGCGTCGACACCGGCCGCGACCGCCGGATTACCGCGATCCATCGCCAGCACATATTGCG
>JAFAED010000542.1 GCA_023424275.1 Pseudomonadota bacterium
AGGTCAATCTGGCAAGATTTTTGCAGGGCCGCGCGTCTAGTGCGCCGCTTGCGGGCCGCGCACGATCCCCGACAGGGCGAGCTGGCCGTCGATCGCGGCGAGCAGCCGCGCCAGCGCCGCCTCGTCCTTCGCCTCCGCACGCGCGACGAGCACGTCCTGCGTGTTCGAGGCGCGGAGCAGCCACCAGCCGTCTTCGGTCAGCACGCGCGCACCGTCGGTGCGGTCCACCCGCGCGCCCGATGCGCCGAGCCGATCCAGAACCTCATCCACAATGGCGAATTTGCGACTCTCGTCGACCTGGAAGCGCATTTCGGGGGTGTTGACCATCGGCGCCATGCTGCCGCGCAATTCGGTAACGCTCTGCCCGAGCTTCGTCGCCGCCTCGATCAGCCGCACGGCGGCATAGGGCGCGTCGTCGTATCCATAATAGCGGTCGGCGAAGAAGATATGCCCGCTCATCTCGCCCGCGAGCGGGCTGCCGGTCTCCTTCATCTTCGCCTTGATCAGGCTGTGGCCGGTTTTCCACATCAGCGGCTTGCCGCCGAGTTCGGCGACGCGGTCGAACAGCGCCTGGCTCGCCTTCACATCGGCGATGACGGTGGCGCCCGGCACATCTTTCAGCACCGCGGCGGCATAGATTTGCAGCAGCTGGTCACCCCAGATCACCCGCCCCTGCCCGTCGATCGCGCCGATGCGGTCGCCGTCTCCATCGAAAGCGACGCCGAAATCGAGGCTCTTTTCCGCGACCAGCTTCCTGAGATCGGCAAGATTCTTCTCTTCGGTCGGATCGGGATGGTGGTTCGGGAAATGCCCATCGATGTCGGTGAAAAGAAGATGATGCTCCCCCGGCAGGCGCGCGGTCAATTTCTCAATGACGGTGCCTGCAGCGCCGTTGCCGGCGTCCCAGCCGACGCGAAACGCCCCGCCGGCGAAACCTTCGACCAGGCGGTCGACATAGGCGTCGACGATGTCGATGCTTTCGGACGAGCCCTCGCCGACATCCCAGTCCCCGGCGGCGGCCATTTCACCGATCCGCTGAATGTCGGCGCCGAAGAAGGGACGCCCCTGAAACACCATCTTGAAACCATTATAGTCGGGGGGATTGTGGCTGCCGGTTATCTGTATGCCGCCATCCACATCCTCGGTTGAAGCAGCATAATAGAGCATCGGGGTCGGCCCGAGCCCAACGTTCAGCGCATCGATCCCGGCAGCGTTGATCCCCTTGATCAGTGCATCGGCGAGCATCGGCGACGAAAGCCGGCCATCGTATCCGACTGCAATGCTCCTGCCCCCCGCGCGGCGGATCAGCGTCGCAAAGCTCCGCCCTATGGCATAGGCGTCCTTGTCCGACAGCGTATCGCCGACCACCCCGCGGATGTCATATTCGCGCAGCATCGTCGGATGGAAATCATGCGTCATCGTGGATCCTCTTGGGGGAGAGAGAGGGAAGTCAGGCGGCGGCGAACAGGTCGCCGTCGGGATGAAAGCGTTCGCGCGCCGGAAGGTTCAGCCCCCCCATCGCCTCCCGCAGTTCCTGCCGCGCGACGACATGGCCGATACCCATGCCGCCGAGATGCGCCTTGTCGAGCAAAGTGAGGCCGGCGGGGAAAAGCTCGCGATAGATGACGCGCTCGCCCAGCCCCGGAATGACGCGGAAACCCACGCGGCGCGACAATTGGGTCAGCGCCTCGCCGACGCGGCGCATATTATGGGCGTCGACATGCTGGAGACGGTTGCGCAGGATAATCCAGTCGATTGTCCGGCCGTCGGCCTTGGCGCGCGTCTTGCGCGTGTCCCAGATCAGCTCCGAATAAAAGCTCGGCCGGACGACCTGGAACGTCTCGGGGTCGACCTGACCGATCAGGTCGAAGTCGATGAAGCTGTCATTGATCGGCGTCACCAGCGTATCGGCGCTGGTCGCGAGATGTCGCGCGAACAGGTCATCGCGGCCCGGTGTATCGGCGATGATATAGTCCGCATTCTCGCTGAGCCGCGCGACCTGCTCGTCCAGCTCCTCGATCGTCGTGCCGGTAAACACCTCGAAACGCGGCGTCGGCAGCGCGATCTCGCGACGCTTCGCCGTCTGTTCGCGATTTTCGAGATAGCGGTGAAAGGTGCGCTGGCGCGGGTCGAGGTCGATCCCCGCGACCCGCCAGCCCTGCGTCGCCAGCGCGACCGCAAAATGGACCGCGCAGGTCGATTTGCCCGTCCCGCCCTTTTCGTTGGCAAAGATGATGCGGTGCGGTGCGGGCGTCGTCATGAGCGTTGCGATTTTCCTGTTTGCGCGGCATGGGCGGCCGGCGCGCGAAGTGATATAGTTGCGCCAATATCGGAGGGCGACCGGGCGTGCAAATCATCCGTGACATCGCGATGCTGCACCGTGCCGTTACGGCACTGAAGCAGGGCAGAAAGAGCGTGGCCCTCGTGCCGACGATGGGAGCGCTGCACGACGGCCATCTCTCACTCGTCCGCATGGCGAAACGCGTTGCCGATCAGGTGATCGTGTCGATCTTCGTCAACCCGACGCAATTCGGCCCTAACGAGGATTTCGCCGCCTATCCGCGCGACGAAGCGCGCGATGCGGCGCTGCTCGCGCAGGAAGGCACCAGCGTGCTCTGGGCGCCCGACGTCGCCACCATGTATCCCGGCGGGCACAGCACCCATATCGAAGTGGCCGAACTCGGCGCCGATTATTGCGGCGCGGCCCGGCCCGGTCATTTCGACGGCGTTGCGACCGTCGTCGCCAAATTGTTCAATCAGGTGCGACCCGATGTCGCCATCTTCGGCGAAAAGGACTGGCAACAGCTCGCAATCATCCGCCGCATGGCGCGCGATCTGGATTTCGGCATCGACATATTGGGCGCTCCGATCGCGCGCGACACCGACGGCCTCGCGCTGTCATCGCGCAACGCCTATCTGTCGAAGGAGCAGCGCGCGGCGGCGACTGCTTTCCCCGATGCCCTGAATGCTGCGGCAAAAGCCATCGCCGAAGGGGCCGACGTCCAGGAAACGCTCGCCAAGGCCGAGGCCGCGATCGTCAAGGGCGGCTTCGACAGCGTCGATTATGTCGCACTTGCCGATGCTGACAGCCTCGAAAGACTGGACATCTGGCAGAAGCCGGCACGCCTTCTGGCGGCCGCCCGGATCGGGAAAACGCGCCTGATCGATAATCTTGCGGTCGATTGATTAAGCCTGAAACTGGCGGATTTCTGCGCGCTCTGTACGATATCCACAAAAAAGTCGGGTCATCGTTAACGCTTTATTGACCATAAGTCGCAAATTTGGACCCCAAGGTCTCCATGTGGGGTGGAGGCAAAGGGGGTTATCATGGCGAATAGTCTGAAGTCTGCCCAATATCTGATCGAAAGCCGCCTGCTCGACGCAGCGCGCGGCGACGCCAACGCCTATTTCGATCTGGGCATTGCCTTTTCGACCGGGACCGGCGGTGTCGATGTCGACCTGATCCAGGCGCATAAATGGTTCAATCTGGCTGCGCTCGGCGGCAATATCGAAGGCCAGCAGTGCCGCGCCGACCTGTCGGACGAAATGAGCCGCGACGAAATCGCCGAGGCGCAACGCCAGGCCCGCGCCTGGCTCGACGAGACAGCCCGGCGTCCCGCGGCCCGCCGCTTCGCGGCCTAAGTTTTCCCGCTGACGCGGGCACGGCACCAGCCCGCTCCCCCACCCGGCCTCCCATTTCAGGATATGCTGTTGGGAGGCCGGGTGAGGGAGCGGGCTGGTGCCGTTCTGACGAAGTCAGACCGAGCGTTTAAAGGGCGTGTGCCCTTCGAGCCATTCCATCTCGCTTTCTTCGGCGCGGCGTTCCTGTTCGAGATAGTCCGCGACCGCGCGGCGGAATCCCGGATCAGCGATAAAATGCGCCGACCAGGTCGCGACGGGGCCATAGCCGCGCGCCAGCTT
>JAFAED010000051.1 GCA_023424275.1 Pseudomonadota bacterium
CCCGAAAGGAGCCGGTTATGATCGACGATCCCCGCAAACCCGAAGCCGACGCGCCCGAGGCACACAACCGCGAACAGGATGACGAGGAAGCGCAGGCGCAAAGCGTGGCAGAAGCCGCGCGGCGTGAGGCGCGGTTGGTGAACAGCGACAAGAAGCCGAGCGGCGACGAAAGCGACGATGTGCAGGATCTTGTCGACCATATGCGGCAAATGGAACGATCGGGTCGGATCGACATGGACGCCTATCGCGGCGAGCGTAGCGACGATGACGAGGAGGACGATCTGGGTCCGGGTGGGGTCGAAGACGACGCGCCGCGCGGCGCGCCCTGACCGACCGATACAGGTTCTGAAATGGCGCCGCAGCGAATGCAATTGCCAGACTTTGTCCGCCATTGCGGAGCGGCCTCGTTGAGATTTCGCTAAGCCCCGCTCGTTAGGGTAGGGGCATGTCCGGCCCCGATTTCCAGCATAGGCAGCGGCGCGCGCCGGGTCGCGGCAAATCCGTGCAGCGCCGCCGCGCCGCGCGGTCGAATTTGTGGCTGACGCCCGTCATGGCGGTCGCTTTCGTCGCGGCGCTTGCGACCTTCCAGCGCTTTCCGGTGCAGGTCGATGGCGTGGCGGCGCCCGTCGCGACGCTGTTCGTGGGCGAGGATGCCACGGCGGCGCCCGATGGGGTGCAGACCGATGCGCTCTCGGCTCATTTCACTTTCTGTCACAGCGGCGGCGGCGGCAATTGTGTGGTCGACGGCGATACTTTCTGGTTCGCGGGCGAGAAATACCGGATCGCGGACATCGACACCCCCGAAACGCATCCTGCGCGCTGTGCCAAAGAGGCTGCGCTGGGCGGCGAGGCGACCGAGCGGTTGCAGCAATGGTTGAACGACGGCGCCTTCAGTATGGAGAGCGCGGGGCGCGAAAGCGATCGGTATGGGCGCAAGCTGCGAATTGTCACGCGCGGCGGAACAAGCGTCGGATCGATACTGGTCGACGGGGGGCTGGCGCGGCCTTGGGACGGTGCGCGGCGCCCCTGGTGTGGAAGCGTGTCCTAGAAAGTCGTCGTGGGGCCTGATCCTAGTCACGCGGTTCGTCGGCTTCGCCCTCGGTCGTGATATCATCGGCGTCGGTTTCGGTTTCGGTGTCCGTTTCGTCGGAGATTGCGGCGGCATCGGCCGCGGCTTCGACCGCCGCCTCGGTGTTTTCGGCGTCCGATACATCGGGCACGGGCGGCAGTTCGCCGCGCAGCGGCGGGTTCGGCCCCGCGAGCTGGCGGTCGATGTCGGCGGCGATGAGCAGGGCGACCGGATCCTCGCCGAGCTCACCCAGTTCGTCGTGGCGCGCACCGAGCGCGGCGGCGCGCTCCTCTTCGGGAAGTTTGGTTATTCCGATATAGAAGCGCACGAGTTGCAGCCAAGGCGCGTCGTCGGTCAGCACATCCTCTGCCCAGCGGCTGAACGGCCCGCCCGCCTGATGCCACTGGCCGCCCTCGCGATCGAGGAAAAAGAGGACGCGCGTCCCGCGTGGGAAGGCGTAACGGATGCACGCGCCGGCAAAGCTCTGCGGATGCGCCCCTTGCAGTTCGTAGGGATTGCTGAGCAGGATTTCGTCGCTGGCGGCGATCATCGCAGGAATGACGATCGGGGCGGTCGGCATCGCGCCTTTGAGGGCTTCGACAGGTTGCAGCGCGATCATCTGTTCTGCGGTTCCGTGGGAATCGGAGTCGCCGGAACTGACAGTAGCGAGGAGGATGAGGTCGGCGCTCTCGACGAGTTCCATGTTGGTCGGCACGCGGTAACCGGAGGCAGGCGAACAGGCGAATGTAGGAAGCGGCGCGGCGGCGAGCGCGGCGGCGAAGATAAGGGGGGCGGTGCGCATGGCCTGAAGGTAACGCGGCCCGCCGCGATTGGAAAGCGGGCGTACCTATGGGGCGCTCTACCTTAGTATAGGCAGCCGATGCGTTTTCCGCGCGTATGATGTTGAGGCTCCCCTCCCCGGAGCGGCAAGGAGAATGATGATGGCAGAGCACGACCATAGCGCGATCAAGGAAGATATGAACGTCATCGGGGCCGACGGCGTCCATGTCGGGACGGTCGACCATCTCGACGGCGAGCGCATCAAGTTGACCAAGGCCGACAGCGTCGATGGCAAGCACCATTATCTGCCCGCCGGCCTCGTCGCGGCAGTCGAGGGCGATACGGTCCGTCTGTCGGCGAACGCCGCGAATGCGGTCGACCTGTTCGAAGAGGCCGAATAGTCCGAACGGAATAACAGAGGGCCGGCGCGCAATAGGGCGCGTTGGCACCGAAACTGGCCCGTCCCCTCCCCTGGGGCGGGCCATTTTCGTTGGCGGCGATGCGTCATTTGTGATTTTTCAAGGCCTTGGGCATAAAGCCCCGACGCGATGGAAAACAGGCGATGGGACGGGACGCCGCGTGCGGGGCGCGCAGGGCTTTGGCGGATGGCAGCGGCGGTGCTGCTGTTTGCGGTAGGCTATGCCATCGCCAACCGATTCCAGCTGATCCATGGCGTCGCCTATCGCTTTGCCGGGGGTGATATCAGGGGCGCGATTATCGCTTTCCTGTTCATGGGATTCCAGGCCGCCGTGCTGATGACCGCGCTGTTCCTGTTCCCGCGGCGTTGGGCGGCAGTGCTGCTGACGCTCGCGGGCGCGTCGATCCTCGTCAATATCGGTTATACGCAGATCATTCCCGAACTGCTCGATGCCGGGTCGCTGGCGTGGATGATCGCCGAAACGGGGCAGTTGGGAAATGCCGCAGGCGAGTTCGGCACGGATTTCCTGTGGATCGCTGTGCAGGTCGTCGCCGCGCTCGCGATGTTCGTCGGGGCGCGGCGGCTGGCACGCGGTGCGCTGACGATGCCGTGGGGCAAGGGGATTGCCGCGCTGATGCTGGTCCTGATCGCGGCGCCCGGTCCGATCTATCGCCTGACGCCCGTCTGGCCCGAAGGCGCCGAGCGCAGCCTGTACGGGCTCGGCTGGGACATCGCCTCCGCGCCGCCGCCGCCGCCGCGCGCCGCCGCCGACATGAAACCCGACCCCCGCGCCGCGTCGCCGCGCCATATCGTCTGGCTGATCGACGAGAGCGTCGCCGAGGGGCCGTTCCGGCGGTCGATCGCGCCGACACTGGCCGCCTTACCGCACAAGGATTTCGGGACCGCAGCGGCACTGGGCAATTGCAGCGCGCCCGCGCAGGTTGCGTTGCGGTCGGGCGTCGACGTGCGGCGTGCCTCGCCGCGTACCGACCTTCGCGCAACCCCGTCGATCTGGGCCTATGCGAAGGCGGCGGGTTATCGCACCGCGCTGATCGACGCGCAGACGTCTGGCGCGCCGCAGAATCTGTTGCTGCCGCCTGAGCGCGCACTGATCGACGACTATCGTCCGATGGTCGGCGGGATCGACGCCGATCTGAAGATCGCCGACGCGCTCAATGCGCAGATGAAGCGGGGCGGAAAAAGCTTTACCTATGTCGTGCTGCGCGGCGTCCACTTCCAGTATCGCGACCATTATCCCAAGGGTGCGATCCCGGCGGACAGCCCAACGCGCCTGCAATATGACACCGCGCTGACCTGGTCGAAGGGCCAATTCTTTGGCCGGTTGCTGGCGGGCGTCGACCGCGAGGCGGTTGCGATCGTCTATACGTCCGACCATGGTCAGAACCTTGCGCCGGGGGTCCTGCCGCATTGCAGCCGCGAGGCGGTCGCCGACGAGTTCCGCGTCCCGTTGCTCGCCTTTCTGCCGCAGGCGCTTGCGGACCGCTATGCCGCCGCGCCGCGCGCGGGCCATTCGACGAGCCAGCTTTTCCCCGCGACGTTGATCTGGATGGGATATGACGCGCCCGCAGTCGAGGCGCGATACGACCGCGACCTGACGCGGCCGACCGCGCGCTATGTCTGGTTCGGCCGCACCGTCATTCCGGCGGGGCACGACGATCTGGTCGACGTTACGGCCGGCCCCAGCTTTCCGGGCGGTCGGTAACGCGATGGCGAAAGGGAGCCGGCTTCCCGGCTCCCTCCCCGATCGCAGGCGCGATGCGGTCTCCCGATTTCTGTCCCGTTAGGGGCGGGGAGCCGAGTGCACCCGG
>JAFAED010000132.1 GCA_023424275.1 Pseudomonadota bacterium
CTTCGACATCATCCTCATCGGCAAAATTGAGTTCGGCCTCGGCTCCCGCCATCAACCCGAGCAGCTGGTCCTGCCAACCGGCGACCGCGCGCGACACATGTCCACTCGCCATGCCGAGTGCCTGCACCCGCTGGCTCTCGGTCTCGGCAGCAAGCAGGTCGGCAAGCCCCTCGGCTTCCGCCAAGTCGATTTGTCCGTTCAGAAAGGCGCGCCGCGTAAACTCGCCGGCGACTGCGGGGCGCAGGCCTGGGATCGCGCCCAGCGCCGCCTCGACCGCGGCGACCACCGCGCGCCCGCCGTGCAAATGAAGTTCGGCCAAATCCTCGCCGGTTGCGGTAGCCGGTCCAGGAAACCAAAGGATCAGCGCGCGGTCGAGCGGCGCGCCCGCCACATCCTTGATATCCGCCAGCGACGCCCGACGCGCTTCGGGCAATCGCCCGGCCAATCGCCGTAATGCCTCGCCCGCTTGTGCTCCACTGATGCGCACCACACCGATCGCCGCCGGCGGCATCCCGCTCG
Organism: Pseudomonadota bacterium; assembly: GCA_023424275.1. Taxonomy (GTDB): domain Bacteria; phylum Pseudomonadota; class Alphaproteobacteria; order Sphingomonadales; family Sphingomonadaceae; genus Sphingopyxis. Next base: position 520 of record JAFAED010000132.1, read on the forward strand.
ACAACGCAAAAATCGTATCGCTTACAACCTCTTGGCTCAGCTTTTGCGTCCTCGCGCGGGCTTATCGTCGTTGCTCGTGTCGGCCGCTTTGCTCGCGCCACCCATCAATCCACCGCCGAATTGGCCGAGCAAAGACTGGACCAGTCCCAATCCGCTCTCACCCATCGGCACCCAGGTCTTAACCATCTGCTGGACCATGTCGGGGGTGATCCCTTTCGCCATCAATTCCTTGACGCGATCAAGGTAGATATCGTGGAGCGGCTCGAGGTCGGGAAGCCCGAACAGGCGCCGCGCCTCTTCGGGGGTGCAATCGATCTCGATATTGAACTTCATTGCCTGTCTCCGCCCCGAAAAATGCCGGTAAGCCGCTTGAGCCATGCCCGCAGCCCCGCTAGCTTCGCGCTTTCACCACAAAGAAGCAAGAGTCAGGAGCTCCTCCCATGTCCGCGACCAACACGACCATTCCCACGCTCGACGGCGAAGCGATGATTCCCGCCTATGTCGCACGCCCCGACGCCGATTCGTCGCGCGCGATCATCGTCATCCCCGAAATCTTCGGCGTGAACGCCGGCATCGTACAAAAATGCGAAGACTGGGCCGCACAAGGCTATCTTGCGATCGCTCCCGACCTTTTCTGGCGTTTCGCGCCCGGCGTCGATCTCAACCCCGATGTTGAGGCTGAATTGAACGAGGCGCTCCGTCTCCTCGGCCAATATGACGTCGACGACGGCGTCAAGGATATCGAAGCGGCGATCCGCTGGCTCCACGGCCAGGGCGCCGCGAAGGTCGGCTGCGTCGGCTACTGCCTCGGCGGCAAGCTCGCCTATATGGCCGCCGCGCGCACCGATATCGACGTTTCGGTCGGCTATTATGGCGTCATGATCGACCAGATGCTGAACGAGAGCCATGCGATCGCGAACCCGCTGATGCTCCATATCCCGACCGCCGACCATTTCGTCAGCCCCGAAGCGCAGGCCAAGATGCACGAGGGGCTCGACCCGCATCCCAAGGTCACGCTCCACGACTATGAGGGGCTCGACCACGGCTTTGCCGCGACCGACGGCGACCGCCGCGACGATGCCGCCGCCGAGCTCGCCGACAGCCGCACCCGCGCCTTTCTCGCCGAGCATCTCGCATGAGCGCAAATTCCGGTCTCACCGCCTGGCACGCCTATATGGCGGGCGGCGGCGACGCGCAGGCGCTCAAGGATCTGCTCGCCGAGGATGCGGTGTTCCACTCGCCCGTCGTCCACACCCCGCAGGAGGGGCGCGACAAGGTCTTTGCCTATCTGCACGCGGCGAGCCATGTCCTTGGCGGCGACGATTTCCGCTATCTGCGAGAAATCGTCGACGGCGATCAGGCGATGCTCGAATTCCAAAGCCAACTCGACGATATCCAGATCAACGGCGTCGACATCATTCGCTGGAATGATGAAGGAAAAATCAAAGATTTCAAGGTGATGGTTCGCCCGCTCAAGGCGATTAACAAGGTCTGGGAAAAGATGGCGGCGATGCTTGCGGAACAGGCAGGCCGATAGCGGGCCGGACATTGCTGCGCTGGATCGCCTTCCCCGTCCTCCTCGCTGCGGCGTTGTTCGCGGCGTGGTGGGCGCCCGCACAATGGACGCTGCTGCTCTGGGTGCCGCTCCTCCTGATCGCCATCTATGATGCCGTCCAGCACCATCACAGCCTCCGCCGCAACTTCCCGCTGATCGCGCGCATCCGCTGGCTGTTCGAGGAGGTGCGCCCCTTCCTCTACGCCTATGTCGTCGAAGGGCCGTTCGACGGGCGGCCCTTCACGCGCGCCGAGCGCGACATCGTCTATGCCCGCGCCAAGGGCGAACTCGACAGCCACCCCTTTGGCACCGAACTCGACGTTTATTCCGACGAATATGAGTGGATGAGCCACAGCATCGCGCCGGTGACAGCCCCCGACCGTACGCAGCGCGTGCTCGTCGGCGGTCCGCAATGCGCCCGGCCCTATGCCGCCGCGCCGCTCAACATCTCAGCGATGAGCTTTGGTTCGCTCGGCGCCAATGCGATCGAGGCGCTCAATCGCGGCGCAAAGATGGGCAATTTCTATCACGATACTGGTGAAGGCGGCTTCAGCCCCTATCACCGCATCCACGGCGGCGACATCGTGTGGGAACTCGGCAGCGGCTATTTCGGCTGCCGCGACGGTGACGGCCGCTTCGACCCCGAACGCTTTCGCGACGCCGCGCAGAACGACCAGATACGGATGATCGAAATCAAGCTCAGCCAGGGCGCCAAGCCCGGCCATGGCGGTGTCCTGCCGGGCCCCAAGGTCAGCAGCGAAATTGCCGCGACACGCGGCGTTCGCGAGGGCCATGACTGTATCTCGCCCGCATCGCACTCGGCCTTCTCGACCCCGATCGAAATGATATTGTGGGCAGCCAGACTGCGCGAATTGTCCGGCGGCAAGCCTGTCGGGATCAAATTGTGCGTCGGCCAGCCGCACGAGATTTATGCCGTCATGAAGGCCATGATCGAAACCGGCGTCCGGCTCGACTTCATCGTCGTCGACGGCGCCGAGGGCGGCACCGGCGCCGCGCCGGTCGAATTTTCGAACAGCATCGGCATGCCCCTGCGCGAAGGACTCATCTTCGTGCGCAACGCGCTCGTCGGCTGCGGACTCAAGGAGGAGATCAAGCTCGCCGCGTCGGGTAAGGTCCATTCGGGCGCGGGCCTCGCGATGAATTGCGCACTGGGCGCGGACTGGTCGAACGCTGCGCGTGCTTTCATGTTCACCCTGGGCTGCGTCCAGTCGCTCAAATGCCACACCGACCAATGCCCGACCGGCGTCGCGACGCAGGACCCCGGCCGCCAGCGGGGATTGGTTGTCGAGGACAAGGCCGAGCGTGTCCGCCGCTTTCAGGCCGCGACGGTCAACGCGCTCTGGGATATCAGCTCGGCGATGGGACTCGAATCGCCTTGGCAGATTCAGCCGCACCATCTCCACGAGCGCCTCAATTCGGCGCGCTCGGACTCGATCGACCGCATCTATAAATTCTACGCGCGCGGCGTGCTGCTCGAGGACCCGGGGTCGGTCGCCGGCGCGCGCTACTGGGCGATGGCGCGCGCCGACAGCTTCCGCGCGGCGCTCTAGATCAGGCTGAGTTCGGCCAGCTCGCGATAGAGTTCGGGCGGCAGGTCGGCGAGCCCGTCGCCTTCGTCGACGCCCTTCGGCACATCGCTGTGGGCAAGGTAGCGCCAGCCCTGATGCGCACGCTTCGGCTGCGGATGCACCCGCTCGAGCGCTGCCACACAGACGATATCTATCCGCCCGTCGCTCCGGTCGTCAAAGCGCAGGATTTCGACCCGCGCGACGAGCGTATGCTTGACGATAAAATGCAGCTTGCCGCCGATCAGTTCATCGGCGCGCTTCGGCTTGAACCGCGTCGTGAAACGGATCTCACCGCCTTGCGCATAGTTCGCGATCCGCGCCTGCAACGCCGGATAGTCGGCGCAGCCGACGGCGACACGGGTCATGTGGAGCTGGGACATGCGCCGAAGATGGGAACGGACAAGAAAAAAGCCAGCCCCGCAAAGGACTGGCTTTTCCTTTTTAGCCGAAGAGCGTCCCGATCCCGACGCCGGGATCGACCCAGCCTTCGTAGATCATCTTGACCGCGACATAGACGATCACCGCGAGGCCGATGTAAGCGATCCAGCGGTAGCGCTCGATATATTTGGCGATGATGTTCGCCGCGACGCCCATCAGCGCGACGGCAAAGATCAGGCCGACGATCAGAATGCCCGGATGCTCGCGCGCCGCACCGGCGACGGCGAGCACATTGTCGAGGCTCATGCTGACGTCGGCGACGGCGACCGCCCAGGCGGCGCCGGCAAAGCTCTTGGCGGGCTTGAGCCCCGAATGCTCGTCGCCTTCGACCTCGGGCGATCCGTGCGACTGGCCGGTGTGACGCAGTTCGCGCCACATTTTCCAAGCGACCCAGATCAAGAGCAGCCCGCCGACAAAGATCAGCCCGACGATCTGCATCAGCTGCGTCACGACGAGCGCGAAGGCGATGCGCAGCACCAGCGCCGCGAGCACGCCGATCAGGATGACCTTCTTGCGCTGGTCGGCGGGCAAGCCCGCCGCAAGCGCACCAACGACGATCGCATTGTCGCCCGCGAGCACGAGGTCGATCATCAGCACCTGCAGGAAGGCCGCAAAGGCCGCAGGCTCGGTGATGTTCGAGAAATCCTTGACGATCGCGTCCCACATTCCGGCGGGACCGCCGAAACCGCCGGCGTGCGCCGCGGCCTGAGTCAGAAGTTCCAAAATCACAGCGGCTCTCCGAAATAGCTGACCTCTGGCATAGGGTCATAAAAATGATGCAGCAATGCCCGCCACTGCTGGTAGCGGTCCGATTGCCGGAAGCCGTCGCGATGATCCTCGACCGACCTCCACTTCACCAAAAGCAGATAAGCCTGTCCGGTTGCTGTCGGGCGGCAGATTTCGAGCGAAATAAAGCCCGGCGAGGCGGCGATCAGCGGGCGGGCTTCGGCCACGGCCGCCTCGAAGTCGCTTTCGCGTCCGGCACGGACGTGGAGCAGCGCATGTTCGATGACGGCCATGACGAAGGCTTATTGGTTCATGCTGTCGAAGAAATCCTCGTTGGTCTTCGAATCCTTGATCTTGTCGAGCAGGAATTCCATCGCGTCGACGGTACCCATCTGCATGAGGATGCGGCGCAGCACCCACATCTTGCTGAGCTTGTCCTTCTCGACGAGCAATTCTTCCTTGCGGGTGCCCGACTTGCCGACGTCGAGCGACGGGAAGATGCGCTTGTCGGCGACCTTGCGGTCGAGCACGATTTCGGAGTTACCCGTGCCCTTGAATTCTTCGAAGATCACTTCGTCCATGCGGCTGCCGGTATCGATCAGCGCGGTCGCAATGATCGACAGCGAACCGCCTTCCTCGATGTTGCGCGCGGCGCCGAAGAAGCGCTTCGGACGCTGGAGTGCGTTCGCGTCGACACCGCCGGTCAGCACTTTGCCCGACGACGGGACGACGGTGTTGTAGGCGCGGCCGAGACGCGTGATCGAGTCGAGGAGGATGACGACATCCTTCTTGTGCTCGACGAGGCGCTTGGCCTTTTCGATCACCATTTCGGCGACCTGCACGTGGCGCGTCGCGGGCTCGTCAAAGGTCGAGGAGACGACCTCGCCGTTCACGCTGCGCTGCATGTCGGTGACTTCCTCGGGACGTTCGTCGACGAGGAGGACGATGAGGTAAACCTCAGGATGGTTGTCGGTGATCGCCTTGGCGATATTCTGGAGCAGCACCGTCTTACCCGTGCGCGGCGGCGCGACGATCAGCGCGCGCTGGCCCTTGCCCTGCGGGCTGACAAGATCGATCACGCGTGCCGACTTGTCCTTGACGGTCGGGTCGACGGTGTCGAGCGACAGCTTCTGGTTCGGATAGAGCGGGGTGAGGTTGTCGAAATTGACGCGGTGGCGCACCGCCTCGGGATCGTCGAAATTGACCTTGATCAGCCTGGTCAGCGCGAAATAGCGTTCGCCATCGCGCGGGGCGCGGATCTCGCCTTCGACCGTGTCGCCGGTGCGCAGTCCATATTTGCGGACCTGGTTCGGCGAGACATAAATGTCGTCGGGGCCGGCGAGATAGTTCGCGTCCGACGAGCGCAGGAAACCGAACGAGTCCGGGAGGACCTCGATCGTGCCCGATCCGATGATTTCCTCGCCCTCTTCGGCGAGTTCTTTCAGGATCGAGAACATGAGGTCCTGCTTGCGCAGCGTCGATGCGCCCTCGACGCCCAGTTCTTCCGCCATTTCGACGAGTTGGGCGGGCGCCTTGGTTTTGAGTTCTTTAAGATGCATTGGATGGATTCCGGGTAGAAAATCAGGGAGAAATGAAACGAATTCGTTGCACCGCCAGGGTGCCTATCCGGCCGTGGGACGACCGTTACAGATAACGTCGGCGCAAGGACGCGCCGCCCGCACGGGGCGGGGTTGATCGGCCCCTATAACCGGGCCGGGTTCAAGTCAATCGCGCTGCGGTGAACAAGCGCTTCCGACCGATCCTTTAACCCCTCGTCACCCCGGACTTGATCCGGGGTCCATTTGCGCCAGCGCTGGAATAGATGCCGGATCGAGTCCGGCATGACGAGGTTAGCGAGCAGGATCAGGGGCGGACGACGACGAGGATGACGATGATCGCCGCTGCGATACCGGGAACCTCGTTGAGCAAGCGCAGCTGCTTTTCGGTAAGCGGGCGCTCGCCTTTCTTCAGCTTCTTGAAATAGCCGATCATCCAGCCGTGATAGCCCGACAGCGCGATGACGAGCAGCAATTTGGCAATGAACCAACCCTCGTGCCAATAATCGCCGTTGAACGCCAGCATCAGCCCGAAGATCCAGACGATGATCAGCGACGGGTTCAAAATGATCCGCCGCAACCGGTCTTCGCGCTCGATCCACTTTTTATCTTCGTCGGACCCAACGGGCGCCTGATGATGATAGACGAAGAAGCGCGGCATCATGAACAGGCCGGCCATCAGGAAAATTACGAAAATGATATGCGCCGCTTTGACCCAAAGCATCGTCGCCCCCAGAAAGCCTGCCAGTTCCATAGTTTATCCGCCGCGAACGCGTCTGATCAGATGTTCGACATGGGCGATCGGCGTGTCGGGCACGATACCATGGCCGAGATTGAAGATATGGGGACGCGAGGGGAAGGCTGCAAGGATGCGGTCGATCGCCCTATCGAGGGCATCGCCGCCAGCGACGAGCGCAAGCGGGTCGAGATTGCCCTGCACCGGCAGATGCGCCGGCAAGGCCGCGTCGGCCCACACCGGATCGACCGTCTCGTCGAGACCGATTGCGTCGACGCCGGTCTCGTCGGCATAGGCGCGGAGTTTCCCGCCGGCGCCCTTCGGAAAGCCGATGATCGGCGTGTCGGGGTGAAGCACCCTTAGGCGGCGGACGATCTCGGCGTTGGGCGCGATCACCCATTGCTCATATTGCGCGGGCGACAGGCTGCCGGCCCAGCTGTCGAACAGCTGCACGGCGTCGACTCCATTTTCGATCTGCCCCGACAGATAGGTGACGGTCAGGTCGACGATCGCATCGATGATATTCTGGAATGCGGCAGGATCACCGAATGCCAGGCGCCTTGCCGCCGCCTGATCCTTCGACCCCTGCCCCGCTACCATATAGGTCGCGACCGTCCACGGGCTTCCTGCAAAGCCGAGAAAGGTCGTCTCGGGGGGCAAGGCAGCGGCGACGCGTGCGACCGTCGCATAAACGGGATCGAGCCGTTCGTGCGCCGCCTCGAGTGACGTCAAGCTGCTGTCGACGAGCGGCGGTGCGAGGCGCGGTCCCTCGCCCGCCTCGAACCACAGATGCTGGCCGAGAGCATGCGGAATCACGAGAATGTCGGAAAAGAGGATCGAGCCGTCGAAACCGAAACGCCGGATCGGCTGTAACGTCACTTCGGCCGCGGCTTCGGGATCGTAGCAAAGCTCGAGGAAACCGCCCTTGGTTTCGCGAAGGGCGCGATATTCGGGCAGATAGCGCCCTGCTTGGCGCATCAGCCAGAGCGGCGGGCGCTCCTGCCGTGCCCCGCGCAGCGTTGCGAGCAAGCTCTTCGGTGACGCCTTCACGCAGTCCCTCTTTCTCTCTTCATATATATTTAAAGATAATTGTGGTGGTTTGTTGGTCGGCGGACAAGCGCGGCTTTAGGCCGGGGCGTCCCTTTTGCCAACAGCTTGACTCCTGGACTCGCAAGCCCGTCGGCAGAGTCGTTAGCCGCTTTTCCCCATATTCACAGCCTGTGGATAAGATTCGTCCCTTGTGGACAAAGGGTGGAGCGGAATCGACAACGCCGGGGATGAATAGCGCGTGCCGAATTCATCCCTGCGCTTATACCGAAACTTATCCACAGGCGCCCAAATCGCTTCGCGGCTTGCCTTTTTCGGGCCTTTTCCGCCATGGTGCCGCGATGGGCCGGCTCCACCTGCATCTCATATCCGACTCCACGGGCGAGACACTCGAAAATATCGCCAAGGCGGCGATTGCGCAGTTCGACGATGTCGAGGTCGTGCGCCATTTCTGGCCGATGGTGCGGTCGGAATCGCATCTCGACCGCATCATGGCCGAGGTGCAGGCCAGCCCCGGGATGATCCTCTTCACGCTGGTCAATGGCGAGCTGCGCGTCAGCCTCGAACGCCGCGCAAGTGCGCTGAACCTGCCGACGGTCGCGGCGCTCGACGCGGTGACCGACGCGCTCTCGCGAATGCTCGGACAGGAAGCGAAAGCGCGTCCCGGCCGCCAGCACCAACTCGACGCCGCCTATTTCGCGCGTGTCGAGGCGATCCAGTTCACCGTTGCGCACGACGACGGCATCGGCTGGGAAAATTGGGAACAGGCCGATATCGTCCTCGCGGGCGTGTCGCGCACCTCCAAAACCCCGACGAGCATCTATCTCGCGAACCGTGGGTTCAAGACCGCGAACATCCCGATCGTCCCCGAATCGCCGCCGCCCGCCGCGCTGTTCAACCTGAAGCGGCCGATGGTCGTCGGGCTGACGACCGGGCTCGACCGGCTCGTGCAGGTCCGCCGCAATCGGCTGCTCTCGCTCAACCAGGCGCCCGAAACCGCTTATGTCGACGATGAGCGCGTCAAGGCCGAGCTCGCCTATGCGCGGCGGATGTTCGCCGACAATGGCTGGCCGGTGATCGACGTCACGCGCCGCTCGATCGAGGAGACCGCCGCGGCGGTCATCAAGCTCGTCGAAGACCGCAGCGCATGACATTGCTCCTTGCCTCGCAAAGCAGCGGCCGCGCCGCGATGCTCCGTGCCGCCGGGCTCGAATTCGAAACGAGCGCCGCGCATGTCGACGAAGAGGCGCTGACCGCCTCTTTGCTCGCCGCCGGCCAGACCCCGCGCAACATCGCCGACGCACTCGCCGAGGCGAAGGCGGTCAAAATCTCGTCGCGGCTTCCCGGTGTCACGGTGATTGGCGCCGACTCGACCCTCGCGCTCGACGACGGATCGATGCTGTCGAAACCCGCCAGTCCCGACGAAGCGGCCGAGCATCTCCGCCGCATGGCGGGGACACGCCACCGGCTGTTCAGCGCCGCGGTTGCCGCGCGCGACGGCGCGCCCGTGTGGCGCGCGATCGGCGAGGCGAAGCTCTGGATGCGCCCCTTGTCGGATGGCTTCATTGCCGATTATGTCGCGCAAAATTGGGACAGCATCCGCTGGACCGTTGGCTGTTACGAAATCGAAGGAGCGGGCGTGCAATTGTTCGACCGGGTCGAGGGCGATCCCTGGACCATCATCGGCATGCCGATGCTCCCCTTGCTGGCGTGGCTGCGCACCACCGGATTGGCGCCGCAATGAGCACGCCTTATGCAGACGTGATCGGCGATCCGATCGCGCAGTCGAAATCGCCGCTGATCCACGGCTTCTGGCTCGACGCGCTCGGTATCGAGGGCGATTATCGCCGCGCGCATGTGAAGCCCGACGATCTCACCGCTTACATTGCCGAACGCCGCGGCGATCCCGACTGGCGCGGCTGCAACGTCACCATGCCGCACAAGGCGGCGGTGATGGATCTCGTCGACGATCCCGGCGACATCCGCGGCACGATCGGCGCGATGAACACGGTAGTTCGGCAAAAGGATGGCGTGCTTATCGGCACCAACACCGACGCCGCGGGCTTCTATGCGCCGCTCGCCGAACTCGACCTCGAAGGCGCGCCCGTCGCGGTCGTCGGCGCCGGCGGTGCGGCGCGCGCGGTGCTGTTCGCGCTTGCGCGCGCCAATGTCGGCCCCGTCACGATCCTCAACCGCAGCCCCTTGAAAGCGATGGGCCTGCTCGCGACCTTCGGCCTCAAGGGCGATGTTGTCGCGCTCGACGCCCAGCTTCCGCCGGTTTCGCTGCTCGTCAATTCGAGCAGCCTCGGCATGAAGGGCCAACCGCCGCTCGACCTCGACCTGTCGCCGCTCCCGGACGATGCGATTGTCTATGACCTCGTCTATTCGCCGCTCCAGACGGGCCTCCTCAAGGCCGCCGAGGCGCGCGGGCTCGATATCGTCGACGGGCTCGACATGCTGATCGGCCAGGCCGCGCTCGCGTTCGAACTCTTCTTCGGCCAGTCGCCGCCCGAAGGCCGCGACGAGGAGCTTCGCGCGCTGCTGACCGTATGACGCATCACAAGCGCCTCGGTTCGCGGCTCCGCCGCCCCTTCATCCTCGGTCTCACCGGATCGATCGGTATGGGCAAGTCGACCGCGTCGGCGATGTTCGAACGCGAAGGCGTGCCCGTTTTCGACGCCGACGCCGAAGTCCACCGGCTCCAGGGTCCGGGCGGCGCTTTGGTCGCCGCGATCGAGGCGCGTTTTCCCGGTACCACGGGTGCAAAGGGCGTCGACCGGCAGAAACTCGGGGCGCTGGTGCTCGGCAACACGCACGAACTCGCCGCGCTCGAGGCGATCGTCCATCCCGCGGTCGGCAAGGCCCAAAAGCGCTTTCTCGCCAAGAATCGCGCCCGCGACGTCGTCGTGCTCGACATCCCTTTGCTTTTCGAAAAGGGCGGCTGGCGCAAGGTTGGAGCGATCGCCGTCGTCTCGGCGCCGGCATGGATGCAGCGTAAGCGCGTGATGCGGCGCCCCGGCATGACGGCGGGAAAATTGAAGGCGATCCGCCGCTTGCAGGTTCCCGATCGCGTGAAGCGCGCACGCGCCGATTTCGTCATCGAAACGGGCCGCGCCAAAAGCGAGACGCACCGCCAGATAAGATTCATCGCCTCTTGTTTCCGCGCCCGATAGAGGCCAGATTACAGACTCGATGCGCGAGATTATTTTCGATACCGAAACCACGGGTTTCGATCCCAGAAGCGGGGACCGGCTGGTCGAAATCGGATGTGTCGAGCTGGTCGACCGCCGCGAGACGGGCGTCACCTTCCATGCCTATTTTAACCCCGAACGCGACATGCCGGCCGCCGCCGAGGCGGTGCACGGCCTGTCGATCCAGTTCCTGTCCGACAAGCCATTGTTCGCGTCGCGCGTCGACGAGCTGCTCGAATTCCTTGGCGATGCGCCGCTGATCGCGCACAATGCCGCCTTCGACTTCGGTTTCGTCAACGCCGAACTCGCGCGCGCGGGCCGCACCGCGCTCGACATGGCGCGCATGTGCTGCACCGTGCAGATGGCGCGCAAGCTCCACCCCGGCGCGAAGCACAGCCTTGATGCGCTTTGCACGCGCTACGGCATCGACCGCAGCCACCGCGTCAAGCATGGCG
>JAFAED010000548.1 GCA_023424275.1 Pseudomonadota bacterium
CGCATATGCTCGGCGTGGAATTTCGCGGCTACCTTCGCCTTGAATAAAGAACCGGTTCATGGAGCCTTCCCCCGTTCGCGCCAGTTTCGACTGCTCCCGCTCCCTCAAATTTTTCGCCGGCGAGCCGAACCCTTCTCATCTATCGAGCGAGCGCTTTACCCTAAGCAGATCGAAGAATTGAATGATCGCTGCGCCCGCCAAGAAAGAAAAGAGCGCAAGCATCAGCATGAACATCGCTTTGATGTCGTCATACGCCCACTCATGCCCATGTGCTCCGACCTCGCAAAGGATCATAAGTCCGCGTGGCAGCAAGATGGCCACGATGAGACCCGAGGCTAGCACGAGCGGGAACGCCTTGCTCCAGAGTGCCCGCCCCGCCACGAGCTTCTGTGGGGCCCGGTTGTTGGGATCGCCTTCGGGCGTAATCTTGCGCGCTTCCGCAACCTCGGGGAGCCAGAGCGTGTAGAGCGCCGCGAGTCCCGCAAGGACGAGACTCGCAGCTGAAATGACCTCGGCAAGCCCTTCGCCCGTCATGGGTAGAGCTCCTGTAATTTGATATAGGAGCCATTCGCGATTACATAGGTATCGAACGTCCCCGGTTTGCGGACTATGGGAACAAAGGCATGCTGCGTCTGCGCACCGACAAGCCGCTCGTTTAGCATTTCAACGATCATCGCGCTCGAAAACCGCGGCTCGCGATTACCCGCATCGTTCGCATTCAGCCCGCAGGCAATCAGAAACCGTTTCGCCGCCGCATCGAGAACGGCGGTCAGGCGATTGCGATAGCGCGAGATCGTCGTACGCATGAGGCCTCGCGCCATGCCCGGCGTTATGTTGAACATCCTCGCAATCATGGTGTCGCTCGGAAAACGATCGGCGGGCAAGGCCAGCAGGATCGATACAAGCCGCCGCTCGCGCATCTCGGTCGCATTCCCCATCGGCTGCCCCGCCAACATATCTGCATATTCGCGTAAGGCAGCGGCTCCGTAGATCGCAAGCAAGTCAGGAAGGTCGGCAATATCGGTACAACCGATTGCTACCGCGAGCGCCGCTTGTTCGCTATCCTCAAGCGAAAGCGTGACCTGTATTTCATGATCGGGCATCTCAAGCACCTTCGATTGATTTCCTCCCCGACCTAATCGGCAAGGATATCCGGGCGCAACGGTCAATCGCTGCCGGAGCGGTTCTACCTTCATTTTCACTGACCGGAGCGCGCGCTATCGACCTGACGCGGTCGATCGGCATGCACGCCATGGTCCGTCTCCAAACTGCTCACGTCCTTCTGATCGCTGCAGTGCTCGACAGGCCCGTTTACCGCCCATGCGCCGAGGCACGGAGGCGAACGATCACCGCCTCAGCCGGAAGCGCTGACGCTCACGTCCTTTGCCCTCCTCCGCCTGACCCTTTCGGACAAGCAGCCGTAGCGCTCGCGACACGTCCCACCAGATTTCGTCAAGGCGTTCTGCGATACTAGCAGCGTCCTGATATTCGTCAGCAAGAAGCTCACCATGAACGGCTTCGAGCAGCGCCGGATCAAACGGCGGTTCGTCATTGTAATCCTCATAGCGCCCGCACCAGATGATATGGTTGCGCCACAGGATGAAGTGGCTCTTGCAGCCATCGTCGCGCCAGACCGAGGGGTAGAGCGAAAGAGTATCGTTTCGCGTGTCGATCCTCCAGGCCTTGCCGGCCCGCGCATCAAGATTGATGACGAGCGTTTCGCCACATCCGTCAGGACAGTGGATCAGAAGCGAGCGCGGCCGTCCGCGCACAACACCCGCGACGTCGCCCGCCATCTCCAGAAGCGCTTCTGCTTGATCGCGATACTCGCCGACGCCTCGCCAACGAATTTTGCGCGCCGGATCGGTCATGCTGCTTTTCCTTCGAGATCTGCCACCAGGGACGCGGCGGTCCGGTAGGCATGCGCCCGGCGATAGCGGTCGGCGGGGTGATCATTGAGCCACTGGCAGCGGCGGAGAAGCTGAACAGCGACGGCCGTCTGATATTCGGTGGGGCAAGATTGGATTGCGATTCCCATGGTGCGGATTTGGCGCACAACCGTTCCGATCCATGCCAAAGGCTTTTCAGGTCGGCACGGCCCCGGCGGATGGAGAAAAGCCGACGGGGCGTAAAGGCCATCGACGACAGCGCGCCATTCCGGGTCTTCGTAGCGATCCCGGGGACTATTGTCCGGCAGCTCGAACGCGAGCCAGGTTTCCAGCCCAGCCAGGTCTGCTGTCAGCGGGCCCTCGCAGACTGATGCGAGATCGATCAGAATCGCGCTCCCGCCGCGCACCCGCACATTGTCGCCATGAAGATCGCCGTGCATCGGCGCCCGCCGGTACAATTGATCGAGGCCCGCGAGCACCGACCAGAGCTGCTCCGCCGATCGATGCACGCCTTCCTCCGCCGCACGCTCGACGTAATAGGCCTTGATGCGGGACGGATCGCAAATGCCCGCGGACTGCATCGCTTCCGCAACCGACCCTGCGATCGGATTGTTCGCATAGCCTTGATCACGCCATCCTCCGAGCGTCTCTTCCAGGAGCGCCGTAATCGACGAGGCAGCGACATTGCGCTGGGCCAGTTCCCAAAGCGACTCTGATCGGTCGACAAAATCGCCGACCAGCAGGCTGCGCTCGCTGCCGACCACAAGGTCCTGAACATTGGGGCGCAGGCCGAAAGGAATGAAACTGGCTGCATACCGCCTGTAATTTCGGTACTCGCGCTCGATCTTCGCATTTCGGTCGAGCTTGACGAATGCCGGCTGCGGCCAGAGGCCGACGTTCGAGATCGCGGTCTTGTGCACGGCAAAGACCCGCGCGTCCGACCGGCCTCCGCCAAGCTCCACCAGCGTGATTTCGCGACAGTCCGGAAAGGCGCGGCGGAACAATATCTCATCTGCCTTCCGGACCGGTTCACGGTTCTGCGCGACACTGATAACCAGCCCACGCTGAGGGATTGGGCCTGGGTCATGCCGGGCGATCGTCTCGGCCAGCACGGGCGGCGCGGGCGCCGTTCGGACGTTGAATCCCTGCCCGCCCGCGGCATTGCCCAGCCCAGACTGGACGCGGCCAGTGGCCGGGTCATCGGGGGTGACGATGTCGAGGCGGAGGCCGTGGTCGACAAGCGTAGCGCCGCAGGATTTCAGGAGCCCGAGCATTTCCTGTTCGTTGCTCGGGTCGATCGTGAAGAGCGCAGCGCGGGCACTATCGGCGCCAAGAGTGGGATCGGAAACTAAACCTTCGCGCAAGGTGCAGTTCCGGGCTTCGCATTCACGCACGACCGTGTCGCTCGGGCGCCGCCCGAACCACAGGATCACCGAACGACCGTCAACCATGGCGCCCGCCTTTCGGGCGCATCGGAAGCCCCCATTCGATACCCTGAGCGAGCGCCTGCGAGCAGATGATGCAATTTTCGCGGATGGTTGCCGCCATCGGACGGACGATACCGCGAATGCCGTCGTAGCGCTGGAATCGCGCTTCGGCAGGAACGCCCGCTACCGCCCCCAGGAACATCGTCGTCGCCAGCGAAGCCATTGCAGAATTAATCGAAATGACCGCCGGCTGCGGTGCTTGCCCGCCAATGATGTACGGGTCCGCCGCGCGCTGTTCGGGCGTGAGCAATTCGCGCCGGATCTGTTCGCCATCGAGCGCACCCGTGCAGGCGAGGCACGGAAGGCTGGGCGACAGCATCTGAACGCGGCCCGTGATGTGGCTGACGCAGCCGTCGGCGACGGTGATGCTGACCCCCATGTCGATCACGGGCACCAGCATCTGATACGCCGCCTGCCCGACGACGGCGCGGCTCGCATGCGAGTCGGTGCAAAGGAAAATGAAGTCATAGCCGCCGATTGTCCGCGCATGCTCTTCGTCGACGATATCGCCAATGACGGCCCGGCAGGTTGCAGCCGGGTTGATCGACTGCACGAGCCGCTGCGCGATCTCTACCTTGGGCATCCCGACATCGCCCGGTCCCGCGCCGACCAACCGGTTGAGATTGGTGACCTCGACGCGGTCCGGGTCAATAACCGTGAGATCGGTCACGCCGAGATAGGCGAGCTGGAGGATCGTTGCGAGACCGGTGCCACCCGAACCGACGACGAGGATCTTGAGTGCGGAAATGGCGCGCTGCCCCGCAGCGCCGAATGCGCGGACCTGACGGTCGAAACGTTCCTCGGCGAGCGTGCCGCGGGCGACGTCATCGAGACGGCGAAGCCTGCTGCCGATTTCCCAGACCGGAATATCCTTACCCGTCGCCAGCATCCGGGCGCGGAGGCCGTCCGGCCCGATCACCATGGCGAGCGGCCGCGCGGCCGGAACGCGATGTGCAAGATAGGCGGCCAATTCGGCCTCGCCCGCGTCGTCGATGGTGGAAAAGACGGGCTGCCCCTCGGCGAACGGATGGGTGTGGATGAAGACCGGGCTCAAGGCTTCGCGGCGCGCCCGGTTGGCGATTTCGACTAGCGCAGCCGGCGTGAGCGTAGCGGACATCGCATCACGGCTTTCATATGCCGCCTCGGCTACCGGCTCGGCTTTCAGCAACAACCAGCGCCCGTGCGCGGGATCATATTGCGCATAGCCGACCGCACAGCGCTCGGTGTCGGCAAGCAGCGCGGCGGTTAGTGCCGCGCTGCTTCCCTCGATCATGCGCAGGCCGCTCATTGCGGCCTCCGAAGGCGATCGATGATGCTGTTCATCCAGCTCGACAGCGTGTCGCGGTTGGCATCCCAAGCACCTTCCAGATGCCAGGAAAACCAGAGCCCCTGCTCGGACGTTTCGGGAATGACATTGCCTGCCCCGGCATTCTGCGGGACGGCCCCGCTGGATAGCCGCAGATTGTCGTCAGCCCAGAAACAGTCGAGGGCGGCGAACGGATAGCCCACCGGGATGAGGAAGCGCACCGCGGTGCGCGTCGTCGACCAGCCCGGCGGAAGGGCAACATCCTCGACCGTGACGAGGGTGTTGCCGCTCGGCAGCGCGCACGAACGGACGGCGCCGAAGCGCGCGTCCAGTTCGCCGAGCTGACGGTCGATAACCGCGGCCATTAGCCGAAGTTCGCCTTGGGCACCGACGAGAAGCGGCGCGGTCCGTGGGGTGTGTCGAGATCGACAGTTTCATCGTCGGCGATCACGCGGTCGGGGTCGTCGCCGTGGCCCTCCAGCGCCAGATCGTGCGTCGGGTCCCAGTTGGGAACGCGGGCCTTGATCTGGAGGCCAGTGAGCTTTGCCTGGTCGGTTTCATACTTCACACCGTTGACGAAGAAGATGTAGGTTTTCGGGCGCTTAGCGGTGATGAAGCGTTCGACACCTGCCTCGGTGAGATCGACGGCTTCGCCCTCTTTGATCAGGCGGTCGGTGCCGCCGCGGACGTCGAGGAAGATCGCCTCGTCCGCCTTGGCATCCGCGAGAAGCCGCAGGGCCGCTTCCGTGATCGTCGCCGGGCCCCATTTGACCTCATGGTCATTGATAAAGAGGCGGAAGACGCGGTCTCCGGTGAAGGCGATGAAACGCTCGATGCCCTTGGGGCGAAGGTCGAACGTCTCGTCGAGACGAACATCCTCAAAGTCACCGCCCGGATCGAGCGCGTAGAGGCTATAAGCCTCCGGCGGCGTGAGCCCGGCGGCCGCGAGGATCTGGCGACCGGTCGGAACCGGATCGGTGAGCGAGATCGGCTGGAAGGCAATGCCGTCGAGGGAGACTTCGGCGGCGGTCTTTTTATCTTTGCTTGCGGTCATAGGAGGATGTCCCAAATGCTGCCGCGGCGTCCTGTCGCGGCTTCCAATGGGTCAATTCCCGGCGCTAGGCGGAACCGGAAAAGCCTATGCGAATTTTTTTTCCACGGGTCCCGGCGTGACAGGGCCGCAGTGGAAGAAAGCCGGACATTTCGGGCAATTCCGCGTCTTTTCCGCGAACGGGTAATCGCCCGCCAATATCTTTGCCACATTGTCCTCGAGCGTCGCGCGCCGGTTCTTGAGCTTTATCGGGGTGAGCTCAAGCGGCTCAATCATGTCGTCAGACAAGAATATGATTTCGGTGTCGCAGGGCATCGCCCCGGATACCCGGGCAAGGACCGGCACCATGACTGCGGCGCTCTTGTCCATCTCGGTGCCGGTTCGGTGTCCGGTCCGGATTTGGCGCAAGACCGCTCCCCCCGTGCCTTCGCCGATCAGATAGTCAGCTTCGACCCGCACCGTCGCGCCCGCCACCGAAAAGGAATAAGCGGGCGCCGCGGCGCAGCCGGCGGTACCACCTTTCGCTGCGAAACGGCGTACGAGCTCATCGGCTAGTGGGCGATAGGCGGCGCCCGCCGGAAAATCCTCGAGCGGCGACGCACTCCAAAGCCGATCAACCAACGCCGCCAGGCTTGCACTGTCGGTCGGCGCTATGGGAAAACGGATCATCTCGCGCGTCGCCAGACGAACGAGATCGTGCATATCTTCATAGGGTGTGGTCGCGCGGCGTCCGCCCAGCTTCAGGATGTGGGTGTAGAAGAAGCGACGCGGGCAGCGTTCGTATAGTCCGAGTTCGCTTTGCGAAAACAGCACCGCGCCTTGGAACTTAACTGCGACGGGAGGTTCGACGCGGGCGCTGCCACATATGACTGGATGGGGCTTCGAACCTATGAGCCCTCCTCCCAGCCGCGCGACGAACGGCGACGCCTGTCGTGACGCGCCCGAAGCGGTTTGACTTGCTGCATAAAGAAAGAGCCGATCGCGCGCGCGCGACAACGCGACGTAGAAAAGGCATTGCTGCTCCTCGCGGTGCTCGCGGTCGGTGATTTCCCTGCCGCGCTCTTCGGTGCCGGCAATCATGCCGTCCGGAGG
>JAFAED010000316.1 GCA_023424275.1 Pseudomonadota bacterium
GTTTACCTTTCGACCAAGAACACGATCCTCAAGGCCTATGACGGCCGTTTCAAGGACCTGTTCGAAGAAGTGTTCCAGGCCGAATTCAAGGCGAAGTTCGACGCGCTCGGCATTGTCTACGAACATCGCCTGATCGACGACATGGTCGCCTCGGCGCTCAAGTGGAGCGGCAAGTTCGTCTGGGCCTGCAAGAATTACGACGGCGACGTCCAGTCGGACACCGTCGCGCAGGGCTTTGGCTCGCTCGGCCTGATGACCAGCGTGCTGATGACCCCGGACGGCCAGACCGTCGAATCGGAAGCCGCGCACGGCACCGTCACGCGCCACTATCGCATGCACCAGCAGGGCAAGGCGACGTCGACCAACCCGATCGCGTCGATCTTTGCCTGGACCGGCGGCCTCAAGCATCGCGGCAAGCTCGACGACAATGCGGCGCTGGTGAAGTTCGCCGACGACCTCGAAAAGGTCTGCGTCGCGACGGTCGAAAGCGGCAAGATGACCAAGGACCTCGCGCTGCTGATCGGACCCGACCAGAACTGGCTGACCACCGAAGGCTTCTTCGAGGCGATCGTCGAAAATCTCGAAGCCAAGATGGGCAGCTGATAACAACCAAAAAGGTTGGGATAGCTATCTAGCCAATCGGGGCCGGCCTGCATAAGGTCGGCCCTTATGGTATCCGAAACAGAAACCTCCGCCATCGGCAACGCGCTGGTGGTCCTCGGCGCCGCGGGTATCGTCATCCCGGCGTTCGCGCGCTTCAAGATATCGCCGGTCATCGGCTTCATCCTTGTCGGATTGCTCGTCGGCCCATCGGGGCTCGGCGCGCTCGCGGCCGATTATCCGTGGTTGAAACATGTCACGATCGCGTCGACCGAGGACATCGCGCTGTTCGGCGAATTCGGGATCATCCTCCTCCTCTTCTCGATCGGGCTCGAGCTGTCGTTCCGCCGTCTATGGCAGCTCCGGAAGCTGGTATTCGGGATCGGCGCGGCGGAGCTGTTCGTCGCGGGCGGTATTCTGGGCACCGCGCTGTTCCTCCTCGGCAATCACTCGACCGCCGCCGCCTATGGCCTCGGTATTGCACTGGCCCTCTCCTCGACGGCGCTCGTGCTGCCGATCGCGGGCACCAAATCGGCCGTCGGGCGCGCGTCCTTCTCGATGCTGTTGTTCGAGGACCTCGCGCTGGTACCGATCATCTTCGTCCTGGCCGCCTTGTCGCCGACCGCGTCGGGCGACAGCGCCGAACTGCTGCTCACCACCTTGTGGCAGGGGGCGCTGGTCGTCGCGGCGCTCGCGATCGGCGGCTGGTTCCTGCTGCCGCGCATCTTTGCGCAGGCCGCGCGCGCCAAGGACCCCGAGCTGTTCCTCGCGGCGAGCCTGCTCGTCGTGATCGTCGCTGCCCTCGCGACTGCGGCGGTCGGCCTGTCACCGATCGTCGGCGCGCTGCTCGCGGGCCTGATGATCGCCGAGACCGAATATCATGGCGAGGTCGAGGCGATCACGGCGCCGTTCAAGGGCCTTGCACTCGGGGTCTTCCTGATCAGCGTCGGCATGGGCCTGAACCTCAAGACGATCGCAGGCCAATGGCCCGCGCTCATTGCGGCCGTGGTCGGCGTCGTGCTCGTCAAGGCATTCGTCACCGCCGCGCTGCTCCGTTTCTCGGGGGCCGTGCGGCGCGGGACCGCTGCCGAGGTCGGCCTGTTGATGGCGAGCCCGTCCGAGACCACCCTCATCGTCCTCGCCACCGCGCTACAGGCGCAGCTCATCAGCCGCAGCACCGCCGAATTCTGGCAGCTCGTCACCGCGATCGGGCTGACCATCACGCCCCTGCTCGCCCGTATCGGCCACGACATCGCGCGGCGGATCGAGATGCGGACCGGCGATGCGCAGGATGAGGAGACACCCGAAGGACGCACGGTGATCGTCGGCTTCGGCCGCGTCGGCCACACGGTTGCCGAACTGCTGCGCGAGCATGGCCGCCCCTATATCGCGGTCGATGCCGATATCGACACCGTCGCCGCCGCGCGGCGCGACGGTTTCAGCGTGCGCTTCGCCGATGTCGCGCGGCCGGGGAGCCTCGACAAGCTCGGGATCGAGAATGCGAAAGCCATCGTGCTGACGATGGACGACCCGGTCCAGCAGCTGCGCATGACGCGCCAGCTGCGCCAGAAATATCCTGCGCTGCCCATCATCAGCCGCGCGCGCGACGCCGACCATGCCGGCGCGCTCTATCAAGCCGGCGCGAGCGATGCGGTGCCCGAAACGCTCGAAAGCTCGCTGCAGCTCGCCGAGGCGGTGCTGATCGACCTCGGCGTCGCAATGGGGCCGGTGATCGCGTCGATCCACGACGTGCGTGCCAAGATGCGCCACGACATCATGACCAAGGGCAAGCTGGACCACGAGCCGCGTATTCGCCGCACGCGGCGGCCCACGGCCGGAGACAACGGCTAGGACGCCCTATCGCGCCTAGCGCCCGCCCGCTGCCGGCGCGGGCGCGGGCGCGGTGTTCAGTGCCGACGCATCGGCGAGCGTCATTCCTTTGGGCAGGATCGCGAGCGACCATTGGCGCTCGGGGGTCAGATATTGCCGGGCCAGCCGCTGGACGTCGGCCGCGGTGACGGCGGAAATATCGTCCTGGATCGACAGCGCGGCAGCGGCAACACGCGGATCGCGCGTCGCCCCTTCGAGCAGGAACATCCAATAGACGTTGCCGGTCGAGGCGCGCGCCACCTGTTCGCGGATCGGCACGGCATTGCGCGTCAGTTCGTCGGCGCTGACCGGCTGCGCCACAAGGTCGGCGGCGATGTCCTTCGCAATGGCGTAGAAACGGTCGAGATCCTTCGGGGCGAGCAAGCTGCCGACGAGCAGATAACCGCCCGTATCGAAACCGGTCGGCCAATGGCTGTCGACGACGGGGCCATAGCTTGCCCCCTGTTCGGCCCGCAGGCGGTCGAACAGGCGGTCGTTGAAGATGGCCGCCAGCACTTCCAGCCCGCGCGCGTCGCGCGGATTGGCAAGGCCGCCACTGGTCGGCCATGCGGTCATCGCCGCCGCCTGCCCCTGTTCGCCGCGATGATAGGCGATCTCGGGCGCGGTGACATGCTTGGCGAAGTCGACGCGCTGGCCGCTGGGCGGTGCCAGCGTCTTGCGCGGGGGTAGTGCGCCAAGCGTCTCGGCCAGGATCTTGCGATAATCGACCGACGCAAGGTCGCCGAAAATCTGAACCTCGATCGGCCCGCTTGCCAGGCGCGGCTCCCAAAAGGCGCGGAAGGCAGCCGGGGTCAGCGCCTCTATCTGCGCCTTGTCGGGCGCCGCCCATCGTGCGTCATTGTTGGTCAGCCAACCACGCAGGTTGCGGTCGAGCACCGCATTGGGCGTGGCATCGTTGAGTTCATAGCCGGTAAGGTAACCGATCCGCAGCCGTTCGACGGGCGCGGGGTCCCAACGCGGCTGCGCCAGCTTTCCGGCGATCAGCCGCATCTGGTCGGCAAGGTCGGCGGGCTTGCTTTCGGCCGACAGTTCGAACGCATCGTCGTCGATCGCAAAGTTCAGCTGGATCTGCCGTCCGTTGGTGAGCTGGTCGATCTCATTCTGG
This sequence comes from Pseudomonadota bacterium, assembly GCA_023424275.1. Taxonomy (GTDB): domain Bacteria; phylum Pseudomonadota; class Alphaproteobacteria; order Sphingomonadales; family Sphingomonadaceae; genus Sphingopyxis. The sequence goes on from JAFAED010000316.1 coordinate 3,596, forward strand.
CCCCACGGACCGATGCCACTCGCAACCAGCGCATAATCGCCCGTCCACAAGAGGTTCGGCGCATCGGCGGCGACGCTGCGGTTGCCGGTCCCGAAACGAACGTTGACGCGCACCTTGCCGGGTTCGACCCTGTTGTTCGACACGAGCGCGGTCACGCCATTGGCGAATTCGATCCGTTCGGCGCGCAGGCCGAGAATGGGAGCGGTCGAGGCGATCACCCCCGGCGGCCCAAAAGCCGGAAGCTGCTTGAAATCGGCCTTCACCGCCGCAAGCCGGTCGTCGCGCGCGGTGACCGGCGCCTTCAGCGCGGCGAGAACCGCAGCATTGCCGCCCGCGGCTGTCGGGGTCGTCAGCACGACCCGCGTCACCGGCGCCGCAAAGATCGCCTTGCTGATGTCGAGCATCACCTTCGGCGTCGCCGAAGTGCGGATCGCCTTGAACATGTCGACCTGCCCCTGCGGACTGGTCACGGTCTCGCCGATGTCGACCGCACGTACCATGTCGTCGGCGAGCCGCGCGCCCGGCTCGTTCCGCGCGTTTTCCAGTTCCTTCAGAAGGAAAGCCTCGATCTCGTTGGCCTCCCGGTCGATGTCGGCCTGCGACGGCGGCGTGCTGACCGCGTCGGCGATCACGCCGCGAACGTCGGCGAGCGCCGCTTTCCAGTCGTTCAGCGGAACGATCGACGCCATCGTCACGTCGGCGCTGCGGCTGACATATTGCTGCTCGACCGTCGCCACCAAATAGCTGCCGCCGCTGCGCGCGCGGTTTTCCAGCCGGCGGTTGACCAGCGCCTGGGCGATGAATTCCAGATAGAGCCGCCGCGTGTTTTCGACCGTATCGATCCGCTTCTGCCACGGCCGGACCATCGCCAGCGTCAGCGCGAGCGGCTGGTTCGCCTCGACGATTTCCAGCGCGGCGGGCTTTTTGGGGTCGGGCTTGCCGAAATCGGGCTGCGCCGGTTTCGGGCCATCGGCGCGCCAATCGCCATAATATTTCGCGATCAGGCGGGCGAATTCGGCCGGGTCACCGTCGCCGACGATAACGACAACGGCGCGATCGGGCCGGTACCAACGGTCGTGAAACGCGGCGACCGAGGTCGCACTGGCCTTGCCGAGCGAGGCGGTCGTCCCGATCGGCGAGCGATCGCCCAGCAATTGGCCCGCGAACAGATGCGCGTTGGTGAGATCCCCGATCCGCTTTTGCGGGCCATCCGATTCGCGCAATTCGGACATCACGACGCCGCGCTCGGCAGCGACCGCCAATTCCGAAATCCGCGGTTCGCGCACCATCCCGGCCAGCAATTTCATGCTTTCGTCGAGGCTCGCGGGCGTGACGCTGGGCAGGTCGAGTTGATAAGCCGTCTGCGTCGGCGTCGTCTGTGCGTTGGAATCGCTGCCAAAGGTGACGCCGAACCGCTGCCAGATGCGTTTTGCTTCGCCATCGGGGATATGCTCCGACCCGCGGAAGGTCAGATGTTCGAGAAGATGCGCATAGCCGCGCTCCTCCTCGGTTTCGAACATCGATCCGACGTCCATCCGGACGCGGATCGACACCTGCCCGGGGGGGACGCCATTGTTGCGCACCGCATAGC
>JAFAED010000383.1 GCA_023424275.1 Pseudomonadota bacterium
TCCTTATACGGTCCGATCCCGTCGGCATAGGCGGCGATCGCCTTGAGGCCCGCGGGCGACGTCATGGCGGCATAGCTCGTGCCCGGCGTATCCGCCGGATCGCCCTCGCCGTCCATCAACTGGATCAGGGGCAGGTCGCTCTTTGCGCGCAGCGCCTTGAGGTTGCCGACCTCGAAGCTCTGGATGAACACCGGCGCGCTGCGGCCGCGGTAACCGAAGCGATCAAGGATCGCGAGCAAAGGCGCCTCGTGCGGAAGCCCGATCGAAACGAAATAGCTCGGATGCTTGGTTTCGGGATAGACGCCCACCGGAACCGCCCGGCCCTTGTTCGCGTCGGCGAGGAAGGTCAGGATTTCCTCGAAGGTCGGGATCTCGAATTGCCCGTCATATTCGGTGCTGCGCAGCTGCGGCAGCCGCTCGCGCGCGCGCAGCGTCTTGAGCTCGGCCAGCGTGAAATCTTCGGTGAACCAGCCGGTGACGTCCTTGCCGTCGATCGTCTTCGTCGCCTTGCGGCCCGCAAATTCGGGATGCGCTGCAACGTCGGTCGTCTCCGAAATCTCATTCTCGTGGCGCGCGACAAGCACGCCGTCCTTCGTGAGCACGAGGTCGGGTTCGATATAGTCGGCGCCAAGATCGATCGCGAGCTTATAACCCGCGATCGTATGCTCGGGCCGCTCGCCCGACGCGCCGCGGTGCGCGATGACGATCGGTGGCTGGCCGTCGAGGGTCGGCTGCGCCGTCACCGGCTCAGCCGTGCAGCCGGCGGTGAGCATCATCCCCAGCAGGGCCGCAAGTCGCCGCATCATGCCGCAAAGCGCGTCTGCCAGTCGCCGGCGGAAAAGCCGACGCTGATGCCGTTCGCCGCCTCGACCACCGGACGACGGATCATCGCCGGCTGGTCGAGCATCAGGGCCTTCGCCGACGCGGCATCAAGCCCCGCCTTCTCGGCGTCGGGCAGTTTGCGAAAGGTCGTCCCCGCCTTGTTGAGCAATTTTTCCCAGCCGAGCGCATCGATCCAGCTCTGGAGCCGCGCGGCATCGAGGCCATCCTTGCGCACGTCGTGAAAGCGATAGGCGACACCCTGCTCGTCGAGCCATCGGCGCGCCTTCTTCACCGTGTCGCAGTTCGAAATGCCATAGAGAATCAGCGTCATGAACCGGGATTAGCAGGAGCCGATTACATATTCGAGGCGTCAGATGCGTGCGGCGCATCGGAAATCGGCCGCCGGTCGGCAATGCGCGTGTTCGCGCTCGCCAATTTGCCGCGCAGCGCGCGGGCGAAGCCTTCGTGGAGCGCGCTTGCCAGGTCGGGATTGGCGGCCAGATAGGCGCGCAGCGCTGCGGCCGGCACGAACCACAACCGCGCATTGCTGCCGAGCACGACCGTTCCGGTCGCATGCGTCCCGTCGAGCACGGTCGCCTCGCCGATCAATGCGCCATCGGACAATCGCGCGACCTCGGCCCCGTCGCGCTGGACCGAAGCCAATCCTTCGGCCAGGTAGAAAAGGCTGGGCGCCGCCTGGTTCTCGCGGATCAGCACTTCGCCGCGCTTTGCCGAAATCCAGTGCCCCTGATCGATCAGACCGCGCGCCGCGACCGGCCCCAGCCGCGCGAAATGCTGGCGGCGCAATTCCTCTTCCTCGGCCGAAAAGCGGACATTGGTCCCGCGCAGCCACAGCCGCGTCAATATGCCGATGTTGACCACGAGGATCGCGAGCACGAGCAGCCCGTAACCGAAATCGGGTTCGCGAAAAAAGACCAGCGGCAGCGCGACAAGCGCAGCCGCAGCGAGCCCCATCCGCACATAGTCGATGCGCACGACAAAGCTGGTCGCGAGCAGCAACATCAGCACCCCATATACGAACCATGCGGAATCGAAATTCGCCATGCCAATCGCTTCGCGTCGAGACCCGGACATCAGGTCACCGGGTGTATAACGTTACCGATAGTCCAATCCCTTGGTTGCGCCCCCGATTGCCGTTTCAAAAATTTGAAACAAACTATCAGTTTTTCCCGCTCAAGAAAAGCATAGGTGCGCAAATGTCACGATAATGCTAATTTTGCGCTTGGCCCGTACCGCAAACATTGCGTCTGCCCCGCAGAAGCGCCATGTGGCGGTCGATTCGAACGCAAAAAGACAGGCAGATGACGAAAAACTGGCAACCGCATAGCTGGCGCTCGCAGGAGGCCCGCCAGCTTCCCACCTACAGCGACGCCGACGCGCTCGCCGCCGCCGAACGCGAACTCGCGGGCTATCCCCCGCTGGTCTTCGCGGGCGAGGCGCGCGAGTTGACGAGCGAACTCGCCCGCGTTGCGGAAGGCAAGGCGTTCCTGCTGCAGGGCGGCGACTGCGCCGAAAGCTTCGCCGAGTTCCATCCGAACAATATCCGCGACACTTTCCGCGTGCTCCTTCAGATGGCGGTCGTGCTGACCTTCGCATCGAAGATGCCGGTGGTGAAGCTCGGCCGCATGGCGGGCCAGTTCGCCAAGCCGCGCTCGGCCGACATGGAGGACATCGACGGCGTCTCGCTGCCGAGCTACCGCGGCGACATCATCAACGACATCGCCTTCGAAGCCGGCGGCCGCGAGCCCGACCCGCAGCGCATGGTCAAGGCATACAACCAGTCGGCCGCCACGCTGAACCTGCTGCGCGCCTTCGCAGGCGGCGGCTATGCAAACCTGCATCAGGTCAACGCCTGGACGCACGATTTCATGGACCGCAGCCC
>JAFAED010000445.1 GCA_023424275.1 Pseudomonadota bacterium
GCGAGTGAACTTGCGGAGAAAACCGCCGAAAATGCACGCCTGACCGCAGAGGCGGCGAAAGCCCGCATCCAGGACGGCTATGGCCGCGCGCGCGCCGCGACCGAGGATTTCGCAGCCAAGGCGAGCGAGCAAGCCGGCGTCGCCCGCGAAGCCGCCGGCGAAGTCTATGAAAAGGGCAAGGCGCAGGCAAAGCGCGCGAACAGCAAGCTGAAGGATGTTGCGGAAAAGCAGCCGCTGGCGCTTGTCGCGGGCGCGGTCGCGATCGGTGCATTGCTCGGCTCGCTGCTGCCCAAGGGCCGCAAGGACGAAGACTGAGCCGGACTTGCCGTAGCGGCGATGCGCTGGTAGGGGCCGCGGCTTCTCCCCTCCCCAGCGCTAACCCGCAAGGAAAGCAGTCATGAGCAAATTGCATCTCGTGTTCGGCGGCCGAGTCGCCGATCCGCAGGGTCTCGATTTCGTCGACCTCCACAATCTCGACGTCGTCGGCCTCTATCCCGACTATAAATCGGCCGAAAAGGCATGGCGCAGCGCCGCGCAGCGCACGGTCGACGATGCCGAAATGAAATATGTCGTCGTCCACCTGCACAAATTGTTGCAGCCGGACGCCGAAGGCTGATTTCGACGACCCTTCGGGGTCGTCTTTTTATCAGCGGAAGTTGTCGGCGTAGGCCTGGATCTTGAGCGTCCGTACCGGCGTCGCGGTCACTTCGACCTCGATGCCGTTACGCTCCGCATAAGCCACCGCCTCTTCCTGGCTCGCAAAACCCAGGCGCAGCTGGCGCTGCGTATCGCCGCTGCCCGCCCAGCCCATCAACGGATCGGCCTTGCGTGCTTCGGCGGGCGCATATTCGAGCACCCAGCGCTGCGTCCCGGCACGCCCCGACTGCATCGCATTCTTGGGCTTCTGGAAAATACGCGCTTTCATCGGGGTCGTCCTGTATCTGGGGCCTGAGCCGCCGCCTTAGCGCCAAGCGTCGCGGACGAAAAGAGGCCTATTGCGCATCGCGCCGCGCCTGCGCTGCTTTGGTCATCAGGCTCGGCCGCGCGTTGGCCGGATCGTCGGGCCAATTATGCTTGGGATAACGCCCGCGCATCTCGCGCGCGACATCGTGCCAACTGCCGCTCCAGAAGGAGACGAGATCGCGCGTCGTCTGGATCGGCCGGTGCGCGGGCGAGGTCAGCGCGAGGATCAGCGGCACCGGCGGATCGCCGATCGTCGGATGGCGCGCCAGCCCGAACAATTCCTGCACGCGCAGGCTGACCGTCGGGCCGCCGTCGGCGCCATAGTCGATCGGATGACGGCTGCCGACGGGGGTCGTGTAATCGGCGGGCGCGTGCTTTTCCAGCAATTGCCGCGCCGGCCAGTCGAGGGTCGCCATCAGCGCGTCGGCCAGCTTGCGGTCGCCGATGTCACGGAGACCACGGCAGCCCGCGAGCAGCGGCTCGAGCCAGAATTCGAGGCTGTCGGCGAGCGCGCCGGTCGATAGCGCATCGATACCGGCGTAGGACGCCCGCTGACGCAGCGCCTGCGACGCGGGTCCCCAGCCGATCAGCCCCAGCCCCTTGCCGCGCACCGCCGCCATGCGGACCGCGATATCATCCTCGCCATTTTCGGTGCGCCCGGCCTGCCCGCTGGTCAGCGCGATCGCACCCAGCCGCCGTTCGCGGCGATGATCGACGCGGTCGTTCGCGCTGTCGTAACTGCTCGCCGAATGCGCGACGATGCGATCGGCGAAGAGGTTTTCGACCTCGGCCTGATCGATCGGTGCCGCAGCGAGGATACGCACGCCCGCGGCATGCCCCTGCGCATCGGCGATCGCGAGCCATTCGCTGCCGGCGAGCGGGTCGACGGGATCGGTCCGGTAGGCGCGCCCGCCGACGCTGAGATATTCGCCGCGCTGGCCCGAGCGCTGACGCGCGACCCGGTCGGGCCAGGCGGTCGCGATCCAGCCGCCGATCGAACGTTGCACGGCCTCGTCCGCCTCCGCCGCCAGCTTCTCGCCGATCGTCGCAAGCCGCCGGGCGAGCCGCCACGCGCCCTCCGAGCGGTCGTTGCGCTGACCGCGCCAGCGCCCGAGCCGCGCCTCGACATCGACGCCGCGTCCACCAAGCCCCGGTTCGGTGAGCAGCACGGCGAGCCGCCCCGCCATCTCGGCCTCGCCCGCGCGCGCCGCATCGAGCAGCATGTGCGCAAGCGGCACCGGCAACGGGATCGCCGCGAGCGCCTTGCCATGCGCCGTGATGCGGCCGTCGGCGGTCAGCGCGCCGATCGCCTGCAAGCGCGTCTTCGCTTCCGAAATCGCCGCCGGCGACGGCGGATCGAGCCAGCCCAATTGGCGCGGATCGACAATGCCCCAGCTCGCGCAGTCGAGCACGACGGGCATCAGGTCATTCTCGTGAATTTCGGGCGGATCGAACGGCGGCATGCCGGCGGTCGCCGCCGCTTCCCACAAACGATAGGCGACGCCCGGCCCCTGCCGCGCCGCACGCCCCGCGCGCTGCGTCGCCGATGCCTGGCTCGCGCGTTCGGTGACGAGCCGCGCAATGCCCGCGGCCTTGTCGAAACGCGGGCGCCGCGAGAGGCCCGCATCGATGACAATCCGCACGCCATCGATCGTCAGGCTGGTTTCGGCGATGCTCGTCGCGAGGATCAGCTTGCGCCGTCGCTCGGGATCGCGGACGAGCGCCTTGCGCTGCAACGCCGGATCGATCTGGCCGTGGAGGCGGTGGACCGCAAGCGGCAGCCCCGCCTCTTCGACAAGTGTTGCCGCGCGTTCGATATCGGCGGCACCGGGAAGGAAGGCGAGCATGTCGCCTTCGGCCTCGTCGGCCATCGCTTGCCGCACAGCGCCCAGCACCGACGCCTCGAGCCGGTCTTCGGCCCGGCGACCGACATGGCGAAGATCGAGCGGCCAGATCTTGCCTTCGCTCCGGACCACCGGCGCATTGCCGAGAAGCGCGCCGAACCGCGCGCCGTCGAGCGTCGCCGACATCGCGACGAGGCGGAGGTCGTCGCGGAGCCCCTGCTGCGCATCGATCGCGAGCGCGAGCGCGAAATCGCCGTCGAGGCTGCGCTCGTGCACTTCGTCGAACAGCACCGCCGATACGCCCTGGAGCTCGGGATCGGCGAGGATGCGGTTGCGGAACAGGCCCGGGGTCATCACGAGCAGCCGCGTCGCCGCCGATTGCTTGCTATCGAGCCGCGTCGCATAGCCGACGGTACGACCGACCGCCTCACCCATTTCCTCGGCGATCCGCTCGGCCGCGCCGCGTGCGGCAAGCCGCCGCGGCGAAAGCAGCCACACCGCGCCCTTGCACCATGGTTGATCGAGGATCGCGGGGGCGACGCGCGTCGTCTTGCCCGCGCCCGGCGGGGCGACGACGACGGCGTTGGGTTTCAGCACCAGCGCCGCCATGATATCGGGCAGCACCGCGTCGATCGGCAGCGATTGCATCAGGCGCGCGCCGCCGGATTGCCCAGTTCGGCGTTCAGGCGAAAGGCCGCGGCGGCGAGCGTCGCGACGGCGTCGGGCGCGATCCCGGTGGTTTCGGTCATCACGAGGTTGCCGAGCTCATATTTACCGCTCGCCTTGATCCGCGGCTCGATGTCGCGAAGCCTTTTGCCGCGCCAGAAGCCCAGCAACACGCGATGCGCCTCGGCGCGGATCAGGATGCACGGACCATTCGCCATGAAAACGAGATTGGTGCATTTGATCGTCTGTTCGAAGGGCGCTGCAGCCATGATCGCGGCGCGCATCATTTCGCAGCGTTCGCGCCGCCAGCCCGACAGCGCGGCGATATAGGCGTCGGGGCTTTTCGCCGCGGGGCCCATCATCGCCACACCCGCCTCAATAGGCGCGCGCGACCGCGAAGGCGACCGCTTCGGTCAGCGCCGATTTCGCCTGGCTGGCGCTGAAGCCCCCAATCGCATCGACCGCGCGCTGGCCGTAATGGCGCGCCCGCGCGAGCGTGTCGGCGATCGTATCATGCTTGTGGAGCAGCGAGGTGGCATAAGCGAGATCCTCGTCCGACGTCCGGTGCCCGACGATCGCCTGCTTCCAGAAGTCGCGCTCCTCGGCGCTGCCGCGCGCGTAGGCAAGAATGACGGGCAGCGTGACCTTGCCGTCGCGAAAATCGTCGCCGACGCCCTTGCCCATCGTTTCGGCGTCCGAGACATAGTCAATGGCATCGTCGACAAGCTGGAACGCGATGCCGAGGTTGCGACCATAGGCGTCGAGCGCCGCTTCGGTTGCCTCGTCGCGCTCGGCGACGACCGCCGCGATCTTGCACGCCGCCGCGAACAGCTCGGCGGTCTTGGCGTTGATGATCGCGAGATACTGGTCCTCGCTCGTTTCGATGCGGCGCTGCGCCGAAAGCTGGTTGACCTCGCCCTCCGCGATCACCGCCGAAGCGCGCGAAAGGATCTTGAGCACTTTCAGCGAGCCGTCCTCGACCATCACCTCGAAGGCGCGGCTGAACAGGAAATCGCCGACGAGCACCGAGGCGCTGTTGCCCCAGATGATGTTCGCGGTCTTCCGGCCGCGGCGCAGGTCCGACTTGTCGACGACATCGTCGTGGAGCAGCGTCGCGGTGTGGATGAACTCTACCGCTGCAGCCAATTTGCAATGCCGGCGCCCCGGATAGTCGAGCAGCTTGCCGCATGCGAGCGTCAGCATCGGGCGCATGCGCTTGCCGCCGCCCGCGATCAGATGCCCCGCGAGTTCGGGGATCAGCGGGACTTCGGACTGCATGCGGTCGAGAATGACCGAATTCACTTCGTTCATGTCGGCGGCGACGAGCGCCATCATCGGATCTAGCG
>JAFAED010000463.1 GCA_023424275.1 Pseudomonadota bacterium
GGTCGAACGCGTGACCGGCTTCGACACGCCTTATCCGCATAGCCTTGAATGGGCCTATTTCCCCGGCCCGGTGCGCATCGCGACCGCGCTGACCAAGATTTTGAAGGACTGACGCCATGGCTCGTTATTCATTCCGTCTGCCCGACATCGGCGAAGGCATCGCCGAGGCCGAAATCGTCGCCTGGCACGTGAAGATTGGCGAGCGCGTCGAGGAAGACGCGCAGCTTGCCGACATGATGACCGACAAGGCAACGGTCGAAATGGAATCGCCCGTTTCGGGGATCGTCGTTGAACTGGCGGGCGAGGTCGGCGACCTGATCCCGATCGGATCGACGCTTGCGGTGATCGAGACCGACGGCGACGGTGATGTCGAGGCGCCGCCCGCGGACACGCCGGTCGAACAGGAAATCGTGGCGGAAACGCCGGGTGCAGAGGAAATCTCGGTGGCCGAAGTTGCTGCGCCCGTCGCCGCGCCTGCGCCGACGCCTGCTCCGGAACCGGCCCCCGCGCCGGCCGCCGCTGCGGCGGATCATGGCCGAGCCGTGCTCGCGTCGCCCGCCGTCCGCGCCCGCGCCAAGGATCTCGGCGTCGACCTCGGCCAGGTACAGGCCGAGGGCGACCGTATCCGCCATGCCGACCTCGACGCCTTCCTGCGATACAGCGGCGGGCAGGGCTATCACGCGCCCGGCGCGAGCCGCGCCCGCGCCGACGAGCCGATCAAGGTCATCGGCATGCGCCGCAAGATCGCCGAAAATATGGCGGCATCGAAGCGCGCGATCCCGCACTTCACTTATGTCGAGGAAATGGACGTCACCGCGCTCGAAGAGATGCGCGCCGATTTGAACGCCAACCGCGGCGGGCGTCCGAAGCTGACGATGCTGCCCTTCCTGATCGTCGCGATCTGCCGGACCATTCCGCAGTTCCCGATGATCAATGCGCGCTATGACGACGAAGGCGGTGTCGTCACGCGCCATGGCGCGGTGCATCTGGGCATGGCAACGCAGACCGACGCGGGGCTGATGGTTCCGGTGATCCGCGATGCGCAGGACAAGAATGTGTGGCAGCTTGCGAGCGAGATCACGCGCCTTGCCGAAGCCGCGCGCACCGGAAAGGCGAAGGTCGAGGAATTGACCGGCGGCACTTTGACCGTCACCTCGCTCGGCCCGCTCGGCGGGATCGCCACCACCCCGGTGATCAACCGTCCCGAGGTCGCGATCATCGGCCCGAACAAGATCGTCGAGCGGCCGGTGTTCGACGGCGATGACATTCGCCGCGCGAAGCTGATGAACCTGTCGATCAGCTGCGACCACCGCGTCGTCGATGGCTGGGATGCTGCCAGCTATGTGCAGGCGCTCAAGAAGCTGATCGAGACGCCGGTCCTGCTGTTCGCGGACTGATGTCTGATCCTCCCTGCCGCGCAGCGGTGGGGAGGGGGACCACCCGAAGGGTGGTGGAGGGGCGAGCAACGTTGCTTCCTTGCCCCTCCGTCAGCGCTTCGCGCTGCCACCTCCCCATGGCTTCGCCACAGGGAGGATTAGCTATTACAGCCCCAAGCCGGCGAAACTCGTCTGGTCGAACTTCAACTTGAAGGTCACATAGGCACCCGAACGCGAGAAGCGCGCGTCTTCGAAATCGCGGTCGTGGAAGCCCGCGAAATTATAGCCGAAGGTGATGTTCGCGTTCGTCATCGGCGCCAGCGTCACTGTCGGGCCGCCCGCCCAGCTCACCGTATCGGCGTCGGTGCCGACACGCACGGTGCCCGAAGCGCCGATGTCGACATGCTCACCAAGGTTGAAGCGGAAGTCGGCGCCGATCAGGTTCGACCAGCCCTTGACGTCGTCGGCGCCGAAGCGGTCGAAATTGTAGCGCGTGCCCCAGAAGACGCCGAATTCGGCGCGTTCATACCACATGCCGTCCTGGCCGCGTTCGCCGAGCGGGGCCCAGTTCAGCGACAGGCTGTTGAGCAGGCGGCGGCTCGTCGCATCGCCGTCGATCGTCAGCGCGTCGCCACCGATCGGGCCGGGCTGGCCGGCGATCGCATCGCGCACCTTGTCCGACCGGAACTCGCTCTTGTTGAGCCACGACACGCGTGAATCGGCGGGGCGGTGCGCCCAGCTCATTTCGAAATTGACCACTTCGGTCGTCGGCGTCGTCCCGCTGCCGCTTGCCTTGGCGTAGGTGAAAAGTGCCCCCAGCGCGCGGCCTTCGCCGAGCTGGCGGAGGCCGCCGAGTGTCAGGCCGTAGCGGTTGGCGAGCTCGCCATTGCGATATTCGGCGCGGCCGGTCAGCGTCCAGCGGTCGGCACGATAGGTCGCGCCGGTGCTGATCGCGACGAAATCTTCGGTCAGCGTGCCGCCGTTACCGAGGAAACCGCCCGATGCGACGGGCTGATCGACGTTGAGCACATCCTTTGCGCGCACGCCGCCGATGGTGCGGTTGCCGTCGACCGACAGATCGACCGACCAGCGTTCGCCAAGCTTCAGCGACTGTGACAGGCCATAGGCGGCGAAGCTGCGCGGGCCATATTCACCGATTTCTTGGCTGTTTGCCGTCGCGAGCAGGCGCGCGCCGGCCCAGGGTGCCAGATCGAAGCCGAGCCGCGCGGTGCCCGATGCGCCGACATCGACATTTTCGGTCAGGTTGA
>JAFAED010000562.1 GCA_023424275.1 Pseudomonadota bacterium
CGGCTCGCTCCCTACAAGCGGCCCGAGAGTTATGAAGTGGTGGAGACCCCGCTGCGCGACGATGCCGGCAAAGTGCGACGGGGCGCTTTGCGCGACGAACGGCTTGCTTGGATAGCTGCCGGAAAGCCGTTCCAGCAGTGATGAGACACCGATTAATCCGCGCAGGATGATGTCGATAAACCGCGCAGAATGGCCGATTTCGGACTGGCAGCTTTTGGTCCGAAATCCAGAAAAGCAGACATTCGGACCAAAAGCGCTGCAAGGTGCGAGTTTAAGGCGTGACCACGCGAGTCGCGATGGCTGCCTCGATCAGCCCCTGCATTTCCTGCTCCAGCTCGGGTCCCTTTCTATCACCCCCGCTCGAAATCTCGGTCGCGATCAGGCCGTAGTAGCCTGTCTCGCGGTCGATCCAGCCGACCCAGCCATAGGCACCCGGCGACGAATTGATCTTCGACGTCGCGCAGGCCGACGGCGTATCGCATTCGACGAAAGAACCGAGCGCATATTCCCAGTTCGCAGCACCACCGGGAACGAAAACGCGCGGCAGCCCTGTCGTGCGCGGCTGAGTGAAGCCCGTCATGTCGGTGATGAAGGTGCCACCGAGCAGTGCCCGGAGCAGCTTTGCATAGTCGCGCGCCGTCGAATAGGCGCCGCCCGCGACCCAGGGGTTCGTCGGCGCGCTGCCCGACGGGTCGTACCAGGTCGTGCTCGTCATCCCCAGCGGCGCTGTCACATGCTGCGCGAAGAGTTCATGGAAATTCCGCTCGCGCGCCGGTGTCGTTCCGGGCTGGATGCTGATGTCCTTCGCCTCGAGATAGGCCGCCGCCACCTGGATGCCATGCGGACCGTAGCTGTACTGCGCGCCCGGCGCATTGCCGGGCCGGAGGATGTCGTAGCGCAGGTCGTGGATGCTCTTCGCACAATTATAGAGCGTCATTGCTGGCAGAAGCTGGCATCCGCCGACGAGCGGGCTGGCGTTGAAGCCCGACGTCATCGACAGCGTGTGCTTCAGCTTGACGTCCTTCTTGGTCCCCGACGTCGTCCAGAAGGCGAGCGGCGGTCGCATAGTATCCTCGAGCGTGACGATGCCCGCCTGCGCCATTCGCACCGCGAGCGTTCCGGCAAACCATTTCGACGCCGACGCCAGCGGCGTGACCCGGTCGATTCCGAAACTGCCCTTTTCATAGGCAAACAGATAGTCGGCATCGGTCGCGTTGCCGACGATGATATAGGCGTTGGCGACCTCGCTGTCGGCGTCGATCGCCGCTTGCAAAGCGGTCCAATCATAAGTGTAACCGCCAACGGTAGTCGTCAGGCTCATGGCGGCCGTCGTAGCAACCGGCGCGACGGGCTTTGCGGCGGACGCAGCTGCAGCCGGCGGCAATTGGACCATCGGGCGTGCGTCGCCCCCTGGCTCTTCCGTCAGGACGGTCTGCGCAAAGGCGCCGGCACCGATCACCGCGACACCCGCGGCAAGCCAGATCCATGTCTTTCGTTTCGCCATATCGTCTCTCCCGTCTTCTTCGTTGCACGCTTCGAAAGGAGGCCGCGCAGACACGCGGCGGAATGCGGCACGGCCGCCGCCGGATCAGAAGGCGATGCGTCCCTCGACCCCGATTACCCGCGGCTGGCTGTACCGGTTGATCGTCGGCGCCTGCGCGACGTAATAGGTCTTGTCGAACACGTTGTTCGCGAAGGCGTTGATGCTGACCTTCCCGAACTCGACCCCGACGCGCAGGTTGACGAGAACGTAATCGTCGAGGTCGACCGACGTCGCGGTCAGTTCCTGCTTCCCGCCCCACTGGCCGCTGACGAGGATGTTGCTCGTCAACGCCACGTCGTTCGCAACCGGATAGCGCAGATTGAGGTTCGCCGAGGCGAGCCAGTCGGGCACCTGCGCCAGGTCGAGCCCGTCATAGCGCCCGCTCTTCACCTTGCCCCCCTGCCGCGAGCCGCTCAGCGCGAGGCGTCCATTGCCTTCGCCAAGATCGAAGCCTTGGCTGTATTCAGCCTCGACGCCCCAGCTTTTCGCATCGCCGGCGTTGGTGAGATAGCTCACCGCCGCGACCGGACAGGTCGGATTGGTAAGCGCGCAGCCGTCGTCGACCTGCGCGATCAGATCCTCGAGCTCGGTATAATAGCCCGCGACCGCGAAATAGCCACGCCGCATCGGGCTGCCCTTGAAACCGACCTCGTAGCTGGTGCTGTTTTCGTTGCCGAACAGCACCTGCACGGGGCTTGGCGCGCGGGGGTCGGACAGCCGCGTGTTGAAGCCGCCGGCGCGATAGCTGCTGCCGACCTTGGCATAGGCGAGAATGTCGGGTGCCAGCTTGTAGGACAGCGTGGCATTGTACGACAGATTGTCGGCGGTGATGCTGTCGTCGATGATCCGCGACGGTCCGCCGGTCGGAAGCCCGGTACCGAGATCATAGAGCCGCGCGGTGATGCTGCGGCTGTCGTGCGTGTACCGCAGTTCGCCGGTGAGATTGAGGTTGTCGGTCAGGTCGAAACCGAACGAGCCATAGGCCGCATAGCTTTCGAAATGCAGCCGCGCCGGGGCGACATTGCCCGGGGACACATTGGCCAGCGTCGGCGTGCGCGTCGTCGTCACCGAAAAATCGCTGTCGAGCAGCAACATTTCGCCGCCGACCAGCCATGTCAGCCGACCGGCCGTTCCGCTGACATGAATATCCTGCGAGAAATTGTCGGTGGTATCGACCACATAGGAAGCGCTGCTCGGATCGAGCGGGGTCAGCGGCCCGACTTCGCCCGCCGCGCGGGCGCGCGCCAGTTCGGCGGGGCTGACCGCGTCGTTGTCGAGATCATATTCGCTGTGCCGCTTTCGGAAGGAGGTCGTCGAGGTGAGATCGGCACCGCCGAGGTCGACACGGACGATCGCTTGCAGCCCGTCGACATCCTGCGACGCCCGCGGCGCGGTGCTCCACGGATAGCGAAACCGGTCCTGGATATAGCCGCCCGGAAACCCCGGCGTCCCCGCCGGGATAAAGATCTGGTAATGGATTGCCGGGGTCGTCAAGCGCTGCGTCTCGGCCATGATGATCGCATCGACCGGGCCACGCTTCAGGCGGATCTGTCCGCGCAGGCCGTGCCCCTTCTGCCGGTCGAAATAGACGTCGTTGTCGGGATTGTAGAAGAAGCCCTTGTCCTGCTCGATCAGGTCGCCGCTGACCCGCGCGGCAATCCCGTCGCCCAGCGGCACGTTGACGGCACCCTGCAGTTGCAGGCTGTTGGTCTCGAAAGCGTATCGCACGCTGCCCCAGCCCGACAGGTCGAATTCGGGTTCGGCCGAGATGATGTTGATCGCCCCGCCGACGGCGTTGCGGCCATAGAGGGCGCCCTGCGTCCCGCGCAGCACCTCGACGCGGCCAATGTCGAGCATGTCGAGGCGCGTGAAGTTGCGTCCGCCGACCGGGCCGCCCGCAATATAGGCGCCATTCCGATAGAGGCCGACACTCGGATCGCCATTGGTCGCACGCGCGGTCGACGACGCGCGGATCGAGATTTCGGACGTGATCGACGAACTCAGATTGTTGAAGCGCACGCTCGGCTGGTCGGCGAGCAGTTCGCCGCTGCCGGTCGCTCCGCCGCGGTCGTTGAGCGCCGTCACGTCGATCACCGACGCTGCGGTCGGGACATCCGACAGCCGCTCTTCGCGACGCCGTGCGGTCACGACGATCGCGCCGTCATCGCCCGCTTCCGCCGCCGTATCGGCCGGGAGAGCCTCGGGAGTCGCCTCCTGGGCAGAAGCGGGCGCGGCGGTGGCCACCCAGAGCGCGGCCGTGCCGAAAAGAAGCTGCACCTTGCACCCCATAAATCTCTCCCATTTGCGTATTGCAATTATTATCGATAATTTTGTGCATAAGGCGACGTGAGTCAAGCCGGAAACATCATCTGGATACGACGCCGGTCAGCGGCGGGCAGGAACGATCGCGGTCAGGAAGTCGCGAACCGCCAGCGCCGTAGCGGCAAGCGGCTGGGGCGCGACCACCGACATATCGTCGGTGGCCGCATGATGATGACGGTGTGCGCCGAAGATGCCGGCGTGGTGCGGATACCCCGCCCTCACCACTTCGGACAGTTCACCCGCCGTGCCCTGAGCCGAGGGATAAGCCATCTCAAGCCCCGGCAATCCCTTGAAAATCATGCGTGCGCGATCGACGAAAGCGGCCGACGTTATCAGAAAGCGGAAGGGATCGGCACTCGGCAGCGGCAACAGGCGCCCGGGCATTTCCTGATAGTCGCGCGTCGCGACGTTGGCGCCGAGATGCAGCCAGAAATCGGTATCCGCCACCGGCGGCCCGACCTCTTCGACGATATGACTGGCGCCGAGATTCTCATATTCATGCCCGCTGTTGCAGACGAAGAGC
>JAFAED010000495.1 GCA_023424275.1 Pseudomonadota bacterium
GGCAACAAGACCTGGCTCTCCAAGCTTCGCCTTTCGCTCGATGTGCAGAATCTGTTCAACGACTACCGTCGTGTAAAGCTGGTCGATGGCAGCGTCCCGGCGGGATATCGGCGTTATGAAGTCGATCCGCTGGGCCGCACAGTCCAGATCGGCATCCAGAAGCAATTCTAGGGTCCTGATCCTAAAGGTCGACCTCGGCGCGCATCGTTGTTCGTCCGGCGGCATCGCGGGCCCACAGGCGGGCGCCGCCCTCCTGCCATGCGAGGCAGAGATCGAAGGGGGCGCCGTCGACAAGCGGTGCTTCGGCGCGGAAGCTGAAACGCCGGGGCGCCGCGCCGGGCACGGCACGGAAATAATGGTCCATCAGCAGCGTGGCGATCAGCGGCCCCTGTACGACCAGCCCGGCATAGCCCTCTGTCTCGCGTGCATAGTCGCGATCGTAATGGATGCGGTGGGCATTGAAGGTGAGCGCCGAATAGCGGAACAGCAGCATCGGATCGGGCGAGATGGTGCGAACCACGTCAGCGGGTTCGGGGTCGGAGGCAATCGGTGCGGCCGGCGCGGGCGTTGCGGGGGCCGTGACAGGCGCACGATAGACGAGATCCTGTTCCTCGCGGATCGCCGCGATCCCGTTCGCGATGATGTCGTGGCGCAGCGTCACGAACAGCAGATCGCCGCTCGCGCCGCGTTTGGGGCGGATCGCCGCGATCGTCGTGGTCCGGGTCAGCGCGGCGCCGACGTCGATCGGCGCGAGAAATTCAACGCGCCCGCCGGCCCACATGCGGCGCGGTAGCGGCACCGGCGGCAGAAGCCCGGTGTCGTCGCGCCGGGGGTGGCCGTCTTCGCCGATCGCCGACTGGCGCGCGTCGGGCAGGAAATAGAGCCAGTGGCCGAGCGGCGGCACGATGGCTGGCGGCGTGCCGTCATGGTCGAGCAGCGCGGCGAGGCCGGCGAGCGGCGCGGGGGCGGCGATGTCGTGTCGTGTTTCGCTGCGGCCGACCCAGGCGGAAAAATCGTCCATGCCCGGGTCAGAAGCTTTTGGGCAGGCCAAGCGCGTGGGTGGCTACGTGGCTCAGGATGAGGTTCGTGCTGATCGGTGCGACCTGGTAAAGCCGCGTTTCGCGGAATTTGCGTTCGATGTCATATTCCTCGGCGAAGCCGAAACCGCCGTGCGTCTGGATGCACATGTCGGCGGCGTACCAGCTTGCCTCCGACGCGAGCATCTTTGCGATATTGGCCTCGGTCCCGCAATCGGCGCCCGCGTCGAACAGGCGCGCGGCCTTGTCGACCATTTCGGCGGCGGCGGCGATCTGGACCCAGGCGCGCGCGATGGGGAACTGGATGCCCTGATTTTCCCCGATCGCGCGGCCGAACACCTCGCGCTCCTTTGCATAGGCCGTTGCGCGGTCGATGAAGAAACGGCCGTCGCCGATGCATTCGGAGGCGATCAGGATGCGTTCGGCGTTCATGCCCGAGAGGATATAGCGAAAGCCCTTGCCCTCTTCGCCGATCAGATTTGCCGCCGGGACTTCGAGGTCGTCGAAGAAGAGTTCGGTCGTCGCATGGTTGAGCATGGTGCGGACGGGGCGCACGGTCAGGCCATTGCCCACCGCCTCGCGCATGTCGACGAGCAGCACGCTCATCCCGTCGGACGATTTCGCGCATTCTTCGCGCGGGGTGGTGCGGCAGAGCAGCACCATCAGGTCCGAATGCTCGGCGCGGCTGATCCAGATCTTCTGGCCGTTGACGATATATTTGTCGCCGACCCGCTTTGCGAAGGTCCGTATCCGCGTGGTGTCGGTGCCCGCAGTCGGTTCGGTCACGCCGAACGCCTGCAAACGCAGGTCGCCGCTGGCGATCGCGGGTAGATAGGCCTGTTTCTGTGCATCCGACCCATGTTTCAGCAGCGTGCCCATCGTGTACATCTGTGCGTGGCAGGCGCCGCCGTTGCAGCCCGAACGGTGGATTTCCTCGAGCACCGCGGTCGCGGCGCCAAGGCCGAGGCCCGACCCGCCATATTCTTCGGGGATCAGCACGGACAGGAAGCCCGCTTCGGTCAGCGTGCGGACGAACTCGGTCGGATAGATGCGGTCGCGGTCGAGCGCCTGCCAATATTCGCCCGGAAAACCGGCGCACAGGCGGCGCACCGCTTCGCGGATTTCGGGATGGCTTTCTTGTCGGGCGTCGGACATCGGCGTTCACATCTCCCAGATCGTCGAACATGCTTAGGCCGCTAAGGAGCCGCGCGCCAAGCGGTATCGACGATTTTTCGCTCGATGGGAGAATCTCAGCGGGACGGACGCCGCAAGAGTAAAGCTTTGGCTAGCCCTGAACGTCGCTGGCGCGCTTGCCATGGCTTCCGGCAACGAGCGCCAGCGTCACAAAGATCGTTCCGCTGAATATCAGCATCGCATCGACGGAAAAGCGGCCGACGGCGATCCCCGCGAGCGACGGCAGCAGGGCTGCGCCGCCGAGCTGGAAGGCGGTCAGGTAAAGCACCGCGCGGCGACCCGGATCGATTTCGATCAGCCAGCCCGCGAAGAAGGGCAGCGTAAAC
>JAFAED010000510.1 GCA_023424275.1 Pseudomonadota bacterium
ACGAGTCGAAGGCCCGCTATCGGTCGGGATAATGGTAAACGTCCCGCCCCCCTTCATCCCCGGCGCCTTCGTCGGGGCCGAACATCATTTCCGGGCGCGCGTCTATTTCGAAGATACCGACCTGTCGGGCATCGTCTATCACGCCAATTACCTGCGCTATATGGAGCGCGCGCGGTCGGACATGCTGCGGATCGCGGGCATCGACCAGCGCGCGGCGATGGAGGGCGGCGAAGGCAGCTGGGCGGTTACCGACCTTGCGATCAAATATCGCCGTCCGGCGAAGCTCGACGACGACCTGCTCGTCGTCAGCACCGTCGAAGCGGTGCGCGGCGCGAGCGTGATTATTTCGCAGCGCATCCTTCGCGGGACTGACACGTTAAGCGGCGAGACATTGACCGACGGGCAAGTCACCGCCGCCTTCCTGTCGCCCGAGGGCCGGCCGCGCCGCCAGCCTGCGGGGTGGGCCGACCGATTTACCGCCATCATGAATGGAGAGACTTTCCCTTGCTAGACAATATCTCGCTGGCCGCCGACGCGGCGACCCTGTCCCCCGTCGCGCTGTTCCTGCAGGCCGATATCATCGTGAAGGCGGTGATGATCGGGCTGCTGCTCGCGTCCATCTATGTCTGGGCGGTGATCTTCACCCACGGGCGCGGGGTCGGCAAGCTGATGCGCGCGTCGGACCAGTTCGAGCGCGATTTCTGGCGTGCCGACAATATCGACAAATTTTTCGACAAGAACAGCGGCGAGGACCTGCCGAGCGCGAAGGTTCTTTCGGCGGGCATCAGCGAATGGCGCCGGTCGACCAAGGGCAAGAATGTCGACCGCGAAGGCACGCGCGAGCGCCTCGGCATCGCGATGAACAGCGCGGTCGCGGGCGAAGTCGACCGGCTCGCCGAAAAGATCGGGACGCTCGCGACCATTGGCTCGGTTGCCCCCTTCGTCGGCCTGTTCGGCACCGTGTGGGGCATCATGCGCAGCTTCACCGCGATCGCCGCCGAAAATAACAGCAGCCTCGCGGTCGTCGCACCGGGTATCGCCGAAGCCTTGTTCGCGACCGCGATCGGCCTGTTCGCCGCCATCCCGGCGGTCATCGCGTACAACGCCTTCTCGCAGCGACTGAACCGGCTCGAATCGCGCCTCGGCCGTTTCGCCGACGGGCTGCACGCGACCTTCAGCCGCGAGCTTGAGGTCGAAGCCTGATGGCGATGTCGGGACCTTCGGGCGGCGTCGGCGGTCGGCGCGGGCGTGGCACGCGACGTGCGCCGATGGCGGACATCAACGTCACCCCGCTCGTCGACGTGATGCTCGTGCTGCTCATCATCTTCATGATCACCGCGCCCCTGCTCGCCTCGGCGGTGCCGATCGACCTGCCCGAAAGCCGCGCCAAGCCGGTGGAGACCGAGGAGCAGGAACCGGTGCAGCTGTCGGTGGGGGCCGACGACACCATCTATATCGGCGAAGAGGTCGTGCCCGAGGCCGAACTGCCGGCGCGGCTCGACGCGATCGTGCGCGAAAATGAAGGCAAGGACAAACCGCGCCAGATCATGCTGCGCGCCGACAAGGGGCTCGATTATGGCCGCGTCATGCGCATCATGGGCGAACTTAACCGCGCCGGGCTGACGCGCATCGCGCTGGTGACGACGGGCGCGAACGACGCCCCGGCAAGCGAAGCCACGGTCACCAACGGTTCAGAAACCGGGCAATAGGGTCGCGAAATGGCCGAAATACGGGCAGTGAGGGGGAATGAGGGACGCGGCTTTGCCATCGCGGTGGCGGCGCATGTCCTGATCATCGGCCTGCTCTCGGTCCAGTGGACCGCGGGCGACCGGCGGTTCGACAACCCGCCGATGGAAGTCGACCTCGTCGCCGAGACCGCAGCGGAATCAAGTGCACCGATCATCACCGAAGCGCCGCCGTCGGCGCGGCTGGGCGAGGAAGACGCGGTCGATATCGCCGCGCCCGAACCGACACCGGCGCCGCCGATCCCCGAACCGATCGTCCGGCCGACACCGGCGCCGAGCCCCAAGCAGGTGACTCGCCCCGTTCCGACCCCGCCGAAGAAACAGCCGCCCGCGGTGAAAAAGGCACCGCCCAAGGCCGCGCCGAAATCGGCGCCGGCGAAAAAGGCACAGACGCGCCCGACCGGCCGGCTCGACGGGATCACCGACGGGCTCGGCCGCGAACAGACCAAGGCGCCCCCGAACAAGGGCGCCCCGGCGTCGAAAACCGCCGCCGAGGTCCGCCGGTCCATCGACGTCAGCATCAAGGCCGCGATCCGCCCGCGCTGGGACAGCTGCCGCGTCAGCGGGGTCGACGTCGACCAGCTGAAGACGGTCGTCAAATTCCGTCTGACCACGTCGGGCGCGCTCGCCGGCTTTACCAGCGTCACGACGACCGGCGAAAACGACAGCAACAAATTCCAGGTCCAGCGCCATCAGGAATGCGCCAAACGCGCGGTCGAACTCGCCGCGCCCTTCGACCTGCCCGAAGAAAATTACAGCTTCTGGCAGAATTACACACTCGATTTCATCAAGAGGTAAGAGAGATGCTCCTCCGTCCGATCAGCCTATCGCTCGCGCTGCTGCTGACCACCGCGCCGGTGCTCGCCCAGACCGCCCCGACGCCGCCCGTCGTCACGACGACCGAGCCGCGCGAAACCATCGAGGGCACGCTGTCGCAGGAGCGCACCGTCATCGGCGTTCCGGCGTTGGCGACGGCCTCGGTCCAGACCGTCGCGGGCCTCCGCACCGACAGCCTTGGCCGCCAGATCGCCGAAGTCATCGCCGCCGACCTTGAACGCAGTGGCCTTTACGAGCCGATCGGCCCGAGCGGCGTGCGCGCGATCGCGCGGTCGGAGGTGCAGGCGCCGCGCTTTGCCGAATGGCAGGCGCGCAACGCCGAAAAAGTCGTCCACGGCTTTGTCGATGCGGGGTCGAACGGCAGCCTTGTCGTCGGTTGTTATCTTTACGACACCGCGCTCGGCAGCGAGCTCGTCCGCAAGGGGTTCGAGATCCAGCCCGGCGACTGGCGCCGCGCCGCGCACAAATGCGCCGACGCCATCTATTCGCGCCTGTCGGGCGAGGCGCCCTTCTTCGACAGTCGCGTCGCTTACATCGCCGAGAGCGGGCCCAAAGGAAACCGCATCAAGCGCCTTGCGATCATGGATTCGGACGGCGGCAACCACCGCTTCATCACCAATGGTCAGGCGCTGGCGATCAGCCCGCGCTTCTCGCCCGATTACAAGAAGATCGTCTATGTTTCCTATCTGAACAACCGCGTCCGCGTTTTCATCTATGACGTCGCGGCGGGATCGCAGAAGCTGGTGACCGAAAGCAGCAACGCAACCTTTGCGCCGCGCTGGTCGCCCGACGGCACCCAGATCCTCTATTCGATGGCCGTCAACGGCAACACCGACATCTATCGCATCTCGGCCAATGGCGG
>JAFAED010000516.1 GCA_023424275.1 Pseudomonadota bacterium
CGGAAGGGCCTGCAGGACCGGTGGCACCTTTCGCGCCGGTGGCGCCGACGCTGCCGACACGATAGCTGCCCGACGATTCACATGCGGCGAGGGTGAGGCATGCCGGAATCAGAAACAGGCAGGCCGGGCGAAATTCAAGACGAGATAAATGCATGAAACCTCTCCTTGACTTTAATGCCCCCTCGGAGCGGACAAGGAAGAATTACTCAAATTAGTTCCACAATTTCTGTTAGTTAATGATTGAAAACCTTGTCGGTTGATCATCATATGGCGCCCAGGCGAGGCGGTTGCGGCGATTTGCAGGGGATTCTCGCTTAACCTTCTTTTTCGGGACGCCGTGCCGAAACTGCGACAAAAAGAGCGCAGTATCCCCGCGCCGCCGGAGCGCCGCCAATCCTACTTTTTTCCGTCATCGCTGCGTCATGCCTCCGCCGCAGCGCAGCAATATCGTCCCCCTAAAGCCCCCGCGACCCGGGCCATGTCGGCGCCGGGAAAAGGGGATTCATAATGACCTATTCGTTCGGAACCCGTCTGCGGGCCGGGGCCGCCCTGATCGCGATATTCGCCGCGACGCCCGCGTTCGCCGAGGACGTCGCCGCCGATGCCGCTGTCGCCGCCGCAACCGCCGATGCCGAGGAAATCGTCGTGCTCGGCCGCGGTCAGGCGCGACAGGTGCAGGAACTCGGCGCCGCCGATATCGCGCTCGAAGTGTCGGGAACCAGCCCGCTCAAGGCCATCGACAAGCTGCCCGGGGTCAATTTCCAGGCCGCCGACCCGTTCGGCGCCTATGAATGGTCGGCGCGCATCTCGATCCGCGGCTTTTCGCAGAATCAGCTCGGCTTCACGCTCGACGGCATCCCGCTCGGCGACATGAATTACGGCAACCATAACGGGCTTCATATCAGCCGCGCGATCATCAGCGAAAATATCGGCCGCGTCGAAGTCGCGCAGGGTGCGGGTTCGCTCGCGGCGGCCTCGACGAGCAATCTTGGCGGCACGATCGAGTTTTTCTCGCGCGAACCGGCCGATAGGTTCGGCGTCGAGGCGTCGGGCACCTATGGCAGCGAAGATACGAAGCGCGCCTTCATCCGGCTCGACAGCGGCGAAATCGCGTCGGGCGGGCCGCGCCTGTCGCTGAGCTATGCCTGGGCCGATGCCGACAAGTGGAAGGGCGACGGTGTCCAGCGCCAGCACCAGGTCAATGCGCGCATCGTCCAGCCGGTCGGCGACGGCCAGTTCTTCGGCTTCGTCAACTATTCGGACCGCCGCGAGAACGACTATCAGGATCTCAGCGCCGGCATGATCGATCGCCTCGGTTATGGCTGGGACAATTTCGCGAAAAACTGGGACCTCGCGGTCCAGGTCGCCAAAATATACCAGAATCAGGTCAGCCAGAGCGGCGCGTCGGTCCAGCCGCTGCCCTATCCGGGGCTGGGCCTCATCTTCCCGGCACCGATCGCGACGGTCGACGACGCCTATTATGACGCAGCGGGTCTGCGCAAGGACTGGCTGGCGGGCGTCGGCGTCGACGCCCCGCTGAACGATTATTGGACGATGAAGGTCATGGGCTATTACCATGGCAATGAGGGGCGCGGGCTTTGGTTCACCCCCTATGTCACCACCCCCGGCGGCGCGCCGATGACGATCCGCACCACCGAATATGAGATCGAGCGCTATGGTATCGTCGCGTCGAGCATATTCACGCTCGGCGCGAACAAGATCGAACTCGGCATGTGGTACGAGGATAATGACTTCAACCAGGCGCGCCGTTTCTACGGCCTTGCCGACACCGCCGGGGCGCCGAGCCGCAGCAGCCTGAAGTTCCCGAAAGACCCGCTGGCGACGCAGTGGGATTTCGATTTCAACACCCAGACGCTGCAATATCATGTGCAGGACACGCTCGACCTCGGCAGCTTCCAGATCAATGCGGGGTGGAAGGGGCTGCGCGTCACCAATGTTGCGACGCCGCTGGTCAGCGGCGGGCTGGCCTCGGGCCGCACCGAGGCGAAGGACTGGTTCCTGCCGCAGGCAGGCCTGCTCTATCGTCTCAACGACGATAATGAGCTGTTCGCGAGCTATACCGAAAATATGCGCGCGTTCGAAAGCTCGGCGACGGGCGGGCCGTTCGCGACGACGCAGGCCGGGTTCGACGCGCTCGACCTGAAACCCGAGACCTCGACCACCTACGAACTGGGTTTCCGGACCAAGTCGTCGCGCTTCCAGGCGGTGATCGCGGGTTATTATGTCGACTTCAAGGACCGGATCATCGCCTTTGCCAACGGCTCGGGCATCCAGGGCAATCCCGCGATCCTGCAGAATGTCGGCGACGTCCGCTCATGGGGCATCGAGGCGGCGGGGACGTACCGCGTCACCCCCGAACTCTCGATCTTCGCCTCCTACGCCTATAATGACTCGGAATATCAGGACGATGTGATCGACGCGAGCGTGACGCCGGCCGTGGTGATTGCGGAGACCGCGGGCAAGACGGTGGTCAATTCGCCCAAGCATCTCGCCAAGGGCGAAATCACCTGGGACAATGGCAGCTTCTTCGTGCGCGTCGGGGCCAACTACACGTCGAAACGCTATTATTCGTACGAGAATGACGTGGACGTCGACGGGTTCGTGATCGTCGATGCCAGCATCGGATACCGGCTCAACGATCGCATCTCGATCCAGGCGAATGCGACCAATTTGTTCGACAAGGAATATGTGTCGACGATCGGCACGAACGGTTTTGCGAACAGCGGCGATTCGCAGACGCTGCTGGCGGGCGCGCCGCAGCAGTTCTTCGTGACGCTGAAGGCCGGGTTCTAGCCTATGCGAAGCGGCACCGACGGGTGCCGTTTCTCAACGATTGACGATGATGGCGCGGTCCAGCTAGGGCCGCGCCATCATTTTTTGGGAAATATAGTCATGACCGATACGCCCCCCGACCGCATGTCGACCAATCCGCGCTCGCCGCATTTCGACATGGAGGTGCTGCAACGCGGCATCGGAATCCGCTTCAAGGGCAAGGAGCGCACCGACGTCGAGGAATATTCGATCTCCGAAGGCTGGATCCGCGTCGCTGCGGGCAAGTCGAAGGACCGTTTCGGCCAGCCGATGACGATCAAGCTGTCGGGCGAGGTCGAGGCCTGGTTCGAGGATGTCGCCGGCGAAGGCGGCAAGGACGACCAGGGCGAGGCGTCGGAAGGCTGACGCCGGCCTCTCGCCGCCGGCGGGAGAAGGCTTTTACAGGATTGTCTGCCAATGCTCCGGCGAAAGGCGGGAGGCGTCTACGCGCGCCTTGTTCGCCACCGGCTTTCGCCGCGCGGCGGGGGCGTTTCCGGTCGTCCGGTTACTGGCCGAGCGAGGCGGCAACGAGTTCGAGGCCGTTGCCCGGTTTCCAGTCGTTCTGCGCCCATACCGGCGCCTTGAAGCTCGGCGCCTTCGACGGCTCGCCGTCGGCGTAGATGAAGCCCTGCACCGGGTTGGCGCGCAGGCCGAGGTCGCCGATCGGGGCGTACCACACGCGGACCATGCTCCAGTCGCCGGCGTCGCTGACGTCGACGACGCGGACGTTGCGTTCGATCTGGCCGCGGCGACCGTTGATCGGCGACCAGTTGGCATGGTCGATCAGGATTTCGCGATCGCTGACGATTTTCTTGACCACCGCGACATGCCCCAGCGGCATGCCGCGCGTTCCCGCGAACGCCATCACGGCGCCCTTGCGGGGCTCTTCGCCGCGCTCGTAGGTGCCGGCGGCCTGCGACCACCAGGTCTTGGCGTTGCCGCGGATTTCGACGCCCGATTCGGCGCGGGCGAAGGGGACGCATTGCAGATAGCCCTGCGCCGCGGCGGGAACGCTCGCGAGCAGCCCGGTGACGGTCATCACAGACGCGATGGCGGCTGCCAGGTAACGACGATAGAGCATGAAATGCGACCCCCGGGGCTTGTCTTCAAGCGTTGCAGGGTCTTTGCCACGTCCCGCGCGGTCCACCACCCGTCTAGCGACGAGTCGCGCCGATGATGCGGTGGACGGGGGAACCTTTTGTTAAGCCGTTCGATTCGTCGCGCCGCGCGCTCGACTGGCCGCGCTCAGGCGGCTTCGGTCGCCACATCGTCGGGACGGCGGAACAAGGTCAGCACGTCGCTCGCGGGCATGGGGCGGCCATAATAATAGCCCTGGATATTGCTGCAGCCGAAGCCGCGGAGCGTCTCGACCTCGAGCTCGGTTTCGGCGCCTTCGGCGGTCGTCTGCATGCCGAGGCTGTCGGCGAGCGCGACGACGGCGCGGATG
>JAFAED010000522.1 GCA_023424275.1 Pseudomonadota bacterium
GACGTCACCGATATCGTCGAGGGTTTTGAACGCGGTCATCGACATTTCCCTTTGGTTCAGAGGAACTTGGCGATCACACCTGCGGTGTCGATCATGCGGTTCGAAAAGCCCCATTCATTGTCGTACCAGCTGAGCACGCGCACCAGCTTGCCGTCGATGACGGCGGTTTCGAGGCTGTCGATCGTCGAGCTGTGCGCATCATGGTTGAAATCGATCGAGACCAAAGGTTCGTCGGTGAAGCCGAGCACGCCCTTGAGTTCACCCTCGGCGGCTTCCTTGAGCAGCTTGTTGACCTCTTCCGCAGTCGTGTCGCGGCTGGGCGTGAAGGTCAGGTCGACAACCGAAACGTTCGGGGTCGGGACGCGGATCGACGAGCCGTCGAGCTTGCCCTTGAGTTCGGGCAGGACGAGACCGACGGCAACGGCGGCGCCGGTGCTGGTCGGGATCATCGACATCGCGGCTGCGCGGGCGCGGCGCGGATCCGAGTGGATCTGGTCAAGAATCTTCTGATCGTTGGTGTAAGCGTGGATCGTGGTCATCAGGCCGCGTTCGATGCCGATCTTTTCGTGCAGCACTTTAGCCAACGGCGCGAGGCAGTTGGTGGTGCACGACGCGTTCGAGACGATCACATGCTCGGCACCGATCTTGTCGTGGTTGACGCCATAGACGACGGTCAGGTCGACCTCCTTGGCGGGAGCCGAGATCAGGACGCGCTTGGCACCCGCGTCGAGATGCGCCTGGCCGCCCTTGCGGTCGGTGAAAAAGCCTGTGCATTCCAGAGCGATGTCGATGCCATTGGCGGCGTGCGGCAGCTTGGCGGGATCGCGCTCGGCGGTCACCTGGATGCGCTTGCCGTTGACGATCAGGTCGCTGCCGTCGACTTCGACGGTGCCGTTGAACGGACCATGGACCGAATCGCGCTGGAACAGGCGGGCGTTCGCTTTCGCGTCGGCCAAGTCATTGATCGACACCAGTTCGAGATCGTGATCGGTGCGCTCCAATATGGCGCGCGCCACATTGCGGCCGATGCGTCCGAAACCGTTGATTGCAACCTTCACAGCCATGTCGAAACGTCCTTTCTGCGTGGGGTAAGCCGGTCCTTAATTGCCGAGCTTTGCCAGGATCTGGGGTGCGATAGCATCGGCGGTAAGGCCGAAATGCTTGAATAGGTCTTCGATCGGCGCCGATGCGCCAAAGCTGTCGATGCCGAAGCGCAGGCCATGACGGCCGGTATAGCGCTCCCAGCCAAAGGTCGTACCCGCCTCGATCGACACGATCAGCGCGTCGTCGGGCAGGATATCGGCCTGATAAGCCGCCGTCTGTTCGTCGAAGAGTTCGGTCGACACCATCGAGATGACGTCGGCTCCATATCCGGCGGTCTCGAGCTTGTCGGCGACTTCGATCGCGAGCGACACTTCGGAACCCGTCGCAACGAGCACGACCTTGCGCGCCGCCGAAGCCCCGCGCAGGCGATAACCACCTTTCGCGCAAAGATTTTCCGTGACGTCATGCCGTAGCGGGGGAAGATTCTGGCGGGTCAGCGCGAGCAGCGACGGCCGGTCTTCCTGTGCGAGCGCGAGCGCCCAACATTCGGCGGTCTCGACGGCATCGGCGGGGCGCATGACGAGTAGATTCGGCATCGCGCGCAGCGACTGGAGATGCTCGATCGGCTGGTGCGTCGGCCCGTCTTCGCCCAGCCCGATGCTGTCGTGCGTCATCACATAGACGACGCGCTGTTGCTGGAGCGCCGACAGGCGGATCGCGGCGCGGCAATAGTCGGCGAAGACGAGGAAGGTACCGCCATAGGGGACGACGCCGCCGTGCAGCGCCATGCCGTTCATCGCCGCCGCCATGCCGAACTCGCGGATGCCATAATAGATATAACGGCCCGAATAATCATTCTTGGTCAGCGGCTTCGTCGACGACGTTTTGGTGTTGTTCGAACCCGTAAGGTCGGCGCTGCCGCCGACGAGCGCCGCGATATCCGCAGTCAGCGCGCCAAGCGTATTCTCGGACGCCTTGCGCGTCGCAACCTTCGGCGGTTCGGCGACAAGGCCGTCGAGATAGGCCTTGAACGCATCGCCCGGAACGACTTTGCCGCTCAGGCGATCTTCAAAATCGCTTTTCTTTTCGCTATTTGCGAGGCGATCGTTCCAATCGGCGTGAAGTTTCTTGCCCTTCTCGCCAAACGCAACCCAGGCCGAAGCGATGTCGGCGGGGATAATGAAAGGTTCGGCGGTCCAGCCCAGCTCCTTGCGCGCCGCGGCAATCTCGTCGGCGCCGAGCGGCGCGCCGTGCGTCGCCGAGGTGCCTTGCTTGTTCGGCGCCCCGAACCCGATGATCGTGCGGCACGCGATCAGCGAGGGGCGCGGATCGGCGAGTGCGGCATCGATCGCGCGGCGGATATCGGCGGGATCATGGCCGTCGCAGCTTTCGACATGCCAGCCGGTCGCGGCATAGCGCGCCGGGATATCCTCGCTGGTCGACAGGTCGGTCGACCCGTCAATGGTGATCTTGTTGTCGTCCCACAGCACGGTGAGGCGTCCGAGGCCGAGATGTCCGGCGAGACCGATGGCTTCGTGGTTGATGCCTTCCATCAGGCAGCCGTCACCCGCGATCACCCAGGTACGGTGATCGACAAGGTCGTCGCCATAGAGAGCGTTGAGGTGACGTTCGGCAATCGCCATGCCGACCGACGTAGCAAGGCCCTGCCCCAGCGGCCCGG
>JAFAED010000526.1 GCA_023424275.1 Pseudomonadota bacterium
GTCCGATGTGGAGCGGGCAGGCCGCCGACAAGCTGCTCGCGGCAAACCCGTCGGACGTTCCCACGCTCTGGGTCCAGCCCATCTGGGACCAGGAGGACAGCTACGGCGCCATCCGCACGTTCGAACAGCTGCGCGCGGCGGGCAAGACGGGCAACAATCACCTTGTGCTCGGTCCGTGGTTCCACAGCCAGGTGAACCGCGCCGTGGGCGGCCGGAAGACCGGGCCACTCGAGTGGGACGGCGATACCGTCGCCCATTATTGGCGGAACATCGTCCTGCCGTTCTTCAACGAGCATTTGAAGGGCGGCCCCGCGGCCGGCACGCCGGTGGCGACCGTGTACAACACTGGCGAGGATCGTTGGGAGAGCTTCGATACCTGGCCTCTCGCCTGTGAGACGGGCTGCCCCGCTTCACTCACCCCGATCTACCTTGCCGCCGACGCACGCCTCAGCTTCGAGGCGGGACCGAAAGGCAGCGACAGCTATGTGTCCGACCCGGCCAAGCCGGTGCCCTTTCTACCGCGCCCATTCAGCATGCAGAACAGTGTTTACAGTCCCGCCTGGCCGACCTGGCTGTTGAGCGATCAGCGGCATGTGGATGGCCGTCCCGATGTAATGACCTATGTCAGCGATGTGCTCACCGACCCTGTTCGCCTTTCGGGCGCGCCGATCGCGGAACTTATTGCGCGTACGACTGGAACCGATGGTGATTTCGTTGTCAAACTGATCGACGTGTTTCCGTCGGAAAATGCTACGAAACCGGAGCTGGGCGGATATCAGCTGCCCCTCAGCCTCGATATCATGCGGGGACGCTATCGCGGTAGTCTGTCGGATCCATCGCCGATCCCCGCAGGCGCCGTGCAAACCTATAAATTTCGTCTTCCGACGGTGAACCATGTCTTCAAGCCGGGACACCGGATCATGGTGCAGGTGCAGTCGAGCCTCTTTCCGCTCTACGATCGCAATCCGCAGACGTTCGTCCCAAACATCTTCGATGCGAAGAAGAGCGACTATAAAGCAGCGACAGTCACGCTCGAACGCGGAATTTTCGGGAGCAGGATTTGGCTGCCTTTGGTGACGCACGATGCCTTGGTTGCCGAGGCTGAGCCGACGCCGATACATTGATGATGGCCTCCCTCATTGGCTGAACGTCAGCAATGCAATTCTGTGTGCCGAAAGCAGACAGACCGCAACCGGCCATTTGCTTCGATGCCTGGCAACACTGAAGATCGTTGATCGCATTCTGGTTCTGTATGCGAGTCGCGCTCGATCTAGATCGGCATGGTCCCGGGCGGCAGATCTTCCGCGCGCGCGAGGAATTCGTCCATGGCCTCGAGTACATGGTCGGCAATGTGGAGATAGATACGGCGCCCGTCATGCGCATCGGCTGAGCGCATAAACAGACCCTTGTCGGTCATCGTCTTGATCCAGCGCAACGCTGTCGTCGCCGGCACCGCAGATGCAATGCACAGGCTTGATACCGACACGTTGCGCCGCTCATGATAGGCAGCATAGAGATCAAGGAGCATATCCCAAGCTGGATCGGCGAAAAGCTCGGAACCGAGCGTGCGTTCGCGGCGGCGCCGCTCGGCGATGATTCTACGGGCGCGCTGGGCCTTCGTCGTTCTTTCGAGCCGCGCCGCATGTGTTGCATGACCGAAAATTGACTCCGTAAAAGCATGAGTGCCGGTGTCGACCCGGTCGGCTCGCGAAGGTACCAGGTCGCGCGCGCCATGTTGCGGGGCGCTGCGCGGAATTTGTAGGCTACTCGCGATGAGTTCGATATCCTTCTCGAGGCGCTGCATGCGCGCGAGTAACGCCGCCTGCGTTTCTGCTCCCGGCTCAGGGTGATGCTGCTCCATTGTCGTTCCTCCCTTGGTTGCTGAAATATTCGACATGCTATTCCGTCCGAACTGCGCCCCCCAGCGTTCAGTTCGGTGGCAGAATGACGTAATTTGCGGCGGGGAATGCATGGAGTTGGCCCCGGATCGAACCGAATTAGGGTTGAGGGCCGGGCGTGGAGAGCGCTGCTATTCCAAGAATCGTGGAAATCGAGTCGTTTTTCATGCGGTGGCCTTGTGCCGGAATGGTGCAGATTTGGTTGCGATTTTGAGCCGCAGTAAACCGCTGAATCGGAACCGGAATCAAATTATTCCGTTACGGCTACATTGCCCTTGTCGGCAAAAAGGGCAGAATGCGGCAAATGGACAGGACGCATGCCGCCGCAAGATGAAGACCTCGCGCTCTGGATGCGCCTTACCGACAAGCAACGGGCCTGCCTTGATCTCCTTTTGCAGCGGAAGACTTCAAAGCAAATCGCCCGCATTCTCGATATCTCTAAGCCCACCGTCGATCAGCGCATTACGGCGGCGCGAATTATCGTGGGTGCCGCAGACCGCGACGAGACCGCACTCGCATACGCGCGTCTGAAGGCAACATATGACCGGGTCATATATGATCCAGTGGACCTTCCGCCGCGCCCCCGACTGGTGCCATCCGACTTTCCAGACGGAGACCCGACTGCATTTTTGAAGCTAGGCGATACACAGTCGCGGGGCCTCGAAAAGAAGGCCGGGTATCGGGGGAGCTTTCCTCCGTCCGGGAATTTGTGGAGGCATGATCTTGGTCCACGCCAGAGGATAGCGATGATTGCGGCGATGCTTGTCGCCCTCGTCATCGTCCTCGCAGCGGGCCTCGCTATTGCACAGGCGCTTTCAAGGCTCCTCTCCGGCTGAATTCTCAAGCCAATTTGTAGCAGCGTAACCGGTAGTGCGAATGCGCTTTTCCGGGAGGAGAAACTTATGTCCATCGAACAGGCAACCCTGCAGCTCCAACACGACGTTCCCGACGCCGAAGCAAAAATCGATGACGCGATCCTCGCCATGTCGTCGCTCATGACGAGCATGGTAAAGGCGCGGCGCGTGAGCGGCGTGTCCGCAAAGACAGGTCATGTCTCGATCACTCGTATCGCCAAGGCACAGGTTTCGCTGGTCGCCATCAGTGGCGAGGTGCTTCGCGTCCATGGCGAGCTTGCCGGAATTGGGCGCGAAGTCGCCGGCCTTGACGTCCATGAAGAATGTCCGACGACCGCGGTAGCGGGGCCGCTCCTCAAGATCGTCGCCTGAAGCATTGACCGGGGGCGGCCGTCATGATGCAT
Organism: Pseudomonadota bacterium; assembly: GCA_023424275.1. Classification (GTDB taxonomy): domain Bacteria; phylum Pseudomonadota; class Alphaproteobacteria; order Sphingomonadales; family Sphingomonadaceae; genus Sphingopyxis. The sequence continues at coordinate 3,157 of JAFAED010000526.1, forward strand.
AGGAGAAATGCGCACAGCGATCTTCCTCCTGCTTCTGGCGGCGGCTCTCGGATATGCTCTGTGGAAGGGCGGGGGGCCAGAGAAGAGCATGGCAGCGATCCTTGGAGCGATGCTCCTGACGGACCAAGCGCTCCATCTCTTCGTTCCCGTCCATTATGCGATGGTCGATCAGGGGCATCTCGCGATCGACATCTTTGGAGCGGTGACGACGATTGCCCTGGCGCTGTTCGCCCATCGCTTCTGGCCGATGCTGGCGGCGGTGCTCCAGATATTACCCTTGGTCGCGCACTTCTGCCGGGCGGTCGATCTCGCGATGCATCCGGCCGCCTACATGGTGATGCAGGTTGCGGCTTCTTGGTTACTGCCGCCGCTACTCGTCCTCGCAACCTGGCGCCACCAGCGCCGGCTCGCAGCGATCGGCAGCGATCAGTCCTGGCAGAACTTCTCTCGGTGATCGAGCCCGAGCGGGCAGACGCCCTAGCCGAGGCTCTGTTCCACGAGTTCGGGACGATCGGCCGTATCTGGGCGCAGTCCCCGGAAGCACTTGCGCGCGTGCTCGGTGCGGACAGCCGCATAGCCCACCTTCTGTTTGCGGCGCGGAGCGCCGTCCTTACAGCGATGCACTGCGATCTTCAGCGCGAACGGATCGATCCCGCCGACCCGTCGTTCGGTCGCTATCTCATGGTTTCGATGGGAAGCCTCGCCGACGAGGTTCTGCGCATCCTTTTTCTCGACGCGCGCGGGGGATTGATTGCCGACGAGCAGCTCCAATGGGGAAGCCTCGCGGAGGTTGCTCTCCATCCGCGAACAATTTTCCGGCGTGCAATGGAGCATAATGCGGCGGGCATTCTTCTTGTCCACAACCACCCGAGCGGCGACGCCGCGCCGAGCGCCGACGATATCGAGGTCACCGACATGCTTCGCGCGCTTGGACGCTCGCTCGAAGTAACCCTCGTCGATCATATCATTGTCACCGCGCAGAGTTGGCGGTCGGTGGACGATGAAGGCAGACGTGGTCGCGTGGCCCGCGAACAGCGGCACCGTCAGAGCCAACGAATCCGCGACAGCGGCCGAGCACTTCCCGATCTCGCGGCCATCGAGCGCAGTGCGCATGTGAACGCGCGGCGCGAATTGCAGCGGCGGCGGGTCCGGCGCGAATTGATCGGCAATGCATCGCTCTTCGGTGAGCCTGCTTGGGAAATGCTCATGGACCTTTTCATTCATACCTGTGAGGGCAAGCGCGTCTCTACGAGTTCGGTGTGCATCGCGTCGGGTGCCCCCATCAGCACCGCTCTTCGCCTTCTTGCCAAGCTTTGTGACTCGGGCATGGTTTCGCGGCGCCGCGATGCCAGCGATGCGCGGCGTCAGTTCGTCGCGCTGTCCCCTGACACGCAACGCACACTGCTTGCATATTTCGCCGCTCAATCGATCGGAACGCCATTCGATACGCAAGCAGTGGTTGAGCGTAAAGATCGGGATCGGCCGCCGGAGGGAGGCGTAAGCCGCGACGATCGTTCGGTTAAATCGCACTGAATGCGGGAGCGTTCCGGTCAAATATCCGGTCGGTTAGCAATCCGTGTGTGACGTCAGCATTTCGCCATTTGGAACCAAAAGCAGCCTGACCGCAAACGGCCATTCCCCTCTTCCGCTCGACAGAACGGCGCGTTGATTGCGTTTTGAATGTGGATCGCGTTCGATCTAGATCGGAATGGTGCCGGGCGGCAGATCCTCCGCGCGCGCGAGCAATTCGTTCATCGCCTCTGTACCATGGTCGGCGATGTGAAGATAGATACGGCGTACGTCATGCGCATCGGCTGAGCGGGTAAACAGACCCTTGCCAGTCATCCTCTTGATCCAACGGAGCGCGTCGTCGCCGGCACCGCAGAGGCGATGCACAGGCTCGATACCGACACGTTGGGCCGCTGATGAGATGAAGCGAACAATGTCCGGTTTTCAATTTTTGCTCCTACGAGCGATCAGGCCAGGCTAAGCCATTCTCGCAGGAGGAGGGGCGGAAGC
>JAFAED010000539.1 GCA_023424275.1 Pseudomonadota bacterium
CCGCCAGTATGAAGCGGGGATCAAATATGAACCCAAGCCGGGCGTGCTGCTCACCGCGAGCTACTTCGACATCAATCGTGGTGCCGCGTACGTCAACGGCAACAACGACTATGTGAAGGACGGGCGCCAAGTCTACCGCGGCTTCGAATTCAGCGCGACGGGGCAGGTCACGCCGGAACTCACCGTCTATGCGACGGGCTTGTTGCTGAACGCGAAATATAAGGAAGGGCAGGACACGGTTCTGTTGTCGTCGGGCGGATTGCCGACTTACCTCAATACGGCGACCAATCGCTGCACGACCACCGTGCCCGGCGCGAATGCCGCTGCGCTGCGCTGTCAGGCGACGACCAATGTCGGCAACCGCGTCGACGGTGCGCCGCGCTCGACCTTCTCGCTCGCGGCCGATTATCGCTTCACCTCGGTCGTTCCGGGACTGATCGTCAACGCCGCAGCTTATTATGTCGGCAAGCGTCCGCTCAACCCGCAAAACTATATCATGGTGCCAAGCTACACGACCTATAACCTCGGCCTCGGCTACAATACCGAGGTGGCGGGCACCGACACAACCTTCCGCCTGACGTGGGAAAATGTCGGCGACAAGCGTTACTGGGCAACCACCGGCCAGGACTTTCTGGCGCAGGGTGCCCCCTCGACGGTGAAGTTCTCGGTCACGACGAACTTCTGAGCTTTCGGGGCGGTCGTCGAGGCTCGACCGCCCCACCGTACTGCGGACGGCAATGTCGTCCGCGGTGCGGCCGCATCAAGCAGCCTTTCGAAAGTCCAATTCGCGCACCGGCATGCCGGCGGCGGTCCCGTCGGCATGCGCGACGAGGCAGCAAACGCGCGAGCGAAAAATCAAGTGGAAGGGGTTCGACCATGACGCATATGCCTAAATCACTGTTTCTCGCCGGCGCTGCCTTTGGCGCGATTGTCGCGCCATACGCCGCTTTTGCTCAGGACGGCGGTGCAACCGGCGACCGCGACGGTCCGGCGCTCGACGAGATTGTCGTCACCGCCGACAAGACGGGCACCGAATTGGTGCAGGTCGGCAGCTTCCGCGGCGCAAAGCAGCTCGACACACCGCTGACCATCGCGGTGATCCCGCGCGACGTGCTCGATACGCAGCAATCGACCAGCCTGATCGACGCGCTGCGCAACACGGCGGGTGTGACCACCGCCGAAACCGCGCCGACGGTTTACAATAATCTGGCGATCCGTGGCATCCTCGTCGAGAACCGCGGCAACTATCGCCTCAACGGCACGCTGCCGATCATCAACCTCACCGACCTGCCGCTCGAGGACAAGGAGCGCGTCGAAGCACTGAAAGGTGCCTCGGCGCTCTATTATGGCTTCACGACGCCGTCGGGCATCATCAACCTCACCATGAAGCGGCCGACGCAGGATCCGCTGCTCGCGATGAAGATCTTCGGTAACAGCCACGGCCGGATCGGCGGACATGTCGATTTCGGCGGTACTACCGGCATCCTCGGTTATCGGATCAATGCCGTCTACGATCGCCCGGATTCGGGTATCGACCATACGCGCGGCACCCGGACGTTGATCGCGGGGGCGTTCGATATCAAGCCGACCGACAATCTGACGATCCAGATCGACGGCGAGCATATCTTCAAGAAGGTGAACGAGCCCGGGGTTTATCGCTTCATTTCCGTGCCGGCGGCGACGCCAACCAACCTGAACCCCGAGATCACGATACCGGACCTGGTCGATCCCAGCACCAACTTCGGCCCCGATTGGGCGGCGAACCGGACCGAGTCGACCAATCTGCTCGGCAAGGCGATATGGAAGTTCAGCCCCGCGTGGGAAATCGTCGCCAGCGCTGGCATCTCGCAGCTCGAGCGCGCGCGGCACTTCAACACGCTCGATCCGAACAATCCCAACACCAATCCGTTGACCGGGGCGGTCGGCGAATATCCGCTGTCGATCAGCTATCAGCCGGTCGCGAAGTTCAAGAACCAGAACTATCGGATCGAGATTGCCGGGGCTTTCGATACGTTCGGTATCGAACATGAACTGTTGATCGGCGGTTCGATCAATATCCGGGCGAACCGATCATCGGCGAGTTCGGCGCAGCAGTGCCTTTATGACGATGCGACGGGCGCCCTGATCGGGGCAACGTTCGGGACTGCCGGTCCCGGACAGACGCGCGTACCCTGCCGCCAGAGCATCACCAACCCGCACGACATCCCGCAGCTCGGCGAACCATTGGCGGGTCAGAACAATCCGACGCAGATCACCGACAAGGGGATTTTCGTCTTCGACCGCATGAAGATAACCGAGTGGCTCCAGATTCTCGGCGGGGTTCGCATTTCGGATTATCAGGAAAAGCGGCTCGATACCGGATTGAAGACCTTCTCGGCATCGCCCGTTTCGCTGTCGTTCGGCGGCGTCATCAAGCCTGTGGAATCGGTCAGCATCTATGGCACCTATATCGAGGGGCTGGAATCGACCCCCGGCGCACCGACCACTGCGGTCAACGCGAACGAGCAGCTGCCGCCGAGCGCCTCGACGCAATATGAAGGTGGCGTGAAGTGGGAACCGTGGCGCGGTTTTCTGTTCCAGGCGGCCTATTTCAATATCAAGCGCGATTCCGCCGTCCTCAACGGCGCGAATCGCTGGGTGAAGGATGGGCGTTCGACCTATAAGGGCGTCGAACTGAGCGCGACGGGCAATGTCACGCCCGACTGGTCGATCTATGCCAGCGCGCTGTTCCTCGATGCGACTTATTCCTCAGGTGCGCCGACGATCCTGACCCCGACCATCTCGCCCACGATCGTCGGCAACCGGGTCGAGAACGCGCCGAAACGTACCTTTTCGCTCGCGACCGAATATCGCTTTGCGGACCTGCTGCCCGGATTCAGTATCAACGCTGCCGTCTATCACACCGGAAACCGGGCAATTAACTCGCGCAATCAGGCGTTCATCCCGGGGCATACCTTGTTCGATCTCGGCGCCGGTTATGCGACCGAGATCGCGGGGGTCGACACGACCTTCCGTATCAGCGCCGAGAATATCGCCGGCAAACGCTATTGGGCATCGACCGGTGGCCTGCTGCTCTCACAAGGGGCGCCGTCGACGGTGAAATTCTCGATCGAAACGAAATTCTTCTAAAGCTCCTCCTCAACTGCCGGGGCGGGCATTGCGCCTGCCCCGGACTCATTCCAAAGAGGAATATAGAAGTCTGAATAAATCCAATTGAACGTGGGTTCTCTGTCTTCAAACTTCCAGTTTCGGAATTTAACAACGTCATCGCACCGCTTGGGAGAAATGCGATGACCGGCCCCCTGATGAATGTTTATGCCCGCGCCCCGCTCGCCTTCGTCAAGGGCGATGGCGCCTGGCTTTACGGCCGTGATGGCGGCGAACCCTATCTCGATTGTGTCGCCGGTGTCGCATCGAACGCCCTCGGCCATTGCCACCCGGCGCTCGTCGCCGCGCTGACCGAACAGGCAAGCGCGCTCTGGCATGTCTCGAACATGTTCGAGGTCGCCGGGCAGGACGCGCTGGCCGATCGCCTGACCAAAGCCAGTTTCGCCGACACGGTCTTTTTCGCGAACACCGGAACCGAAGCGGTCGAATGCGCGATCAAGGTTGCGCGCCGCTATCATGCCGCGCGCGGTGATGGCCGGCGTCAGACGATCATCGGCTTTCACGGAGCCTTCCATGGCCGTACCTATGGCGCGCTGAACGCGGCGGGTAACGCCGCACATCTCGACGGCTTTGGCGAACCGATGCCGGGCTTTGTCCACCTCTCGCCAGACGATTGGCCGGCGCTCGCCGCTGCGATTGCCGATCCTGCCGCCGCCGCGGTGCTGATCGAACCCGTGCAGGGCGAGGGCGGGGCACGCGCAATGACGAGCGGCTTCCTCGGGGATCTGCGTGCCGCGTGCACCGCTGCGGGCGTCCTGCTGATCTATGACGAGGTGCAGAGCGGCATGGGGCGAACCGGCCAATTGTTCGCGCATCAATGGTTTCCGGGGGTCGAGCCCGACATCATGGCCGTCGCAAAGGCGCTGGGGTCGGGCCTGCCGGTGGCTGCGTGCCTGTCGACGCACGAAGCGGCGTCGGGCATGGCGCCGGGTGGGCACGGCTCGACCTTTGGCGGCAACCCGCTTGCCATGGCGGTGGCGATTGCGGCATTCGACGAAATATCGAAGCCCGAAACGCTGGCGCATTCGCGCGCGCTGTCGGACCATTTGCATCGCAGCCTCGCGGCACTCGCCGCCGGTTGGCCCAACGTCGTTACCGAAATACGGGGCAAGGGGCTGTTGATCGGTTTGAAACTGGTTCCGAACAACCGCGCCTTTATCGCAGCGGCGCGCGATCAGCGCCTGCTCGTTGCGGGGGGCGGCGACAATATCGTCCGCTTGTTGCCACCGCTGACGATGAGCCTTGCCGAAGCCGACGAGGTGATCGCGCGGCTCGACGCGACGTGCGCGGCGATGACCGCGGCCGTCGAGGTCGCGGCGTGAGCGCGCCTTTCATTTCGACCGACCCGGCGAACGGCGACACGGTCTGGGAGGGGGCCGCGGCATCGGCGGACGATTGCGCGCGTGCGGTAATCCGGGCACGCGAAGCCTTCCCGGCCTGGGCGAACCTGCCGGTTGACGCGCGCATCGCGATCCTCGGGCGCTATGCCGAGGTACTGGGCGAGCGACGCGCGGCGCTGGCCGAGGCGATCGCGCGCGAGACAGGCAAGCCTTTGTGGGAGGCAGAGACCGAAGTCGCCTCGATGATCGGCAAGGTCGCGATTTCGGTGAAGGCAATGGCCGAACGCGCCGGACGTCGCGAAAGCGAGACCGCCTTTGGTCGTGCGCGGCTCGATCACCGGCCGCACGGTGTGATGGCGGTGCTCGGGCCGTATAATTTTCCGGGGCATCTGCCGAACGGCCATATCGTGCCCGCGCTGCTCGCAGGCAACACATTGGTGTTCAAACCGTCGGAAGAAACCCCGCTGGTCGGGCAAATGGTGATCGAGGCCCTGCACGCCGCCGGCGTGCCCGCCGATGTCGCAATTCTTGTCCAGGGCGGGCGCGATTCCGGAGCGGCTTTGATCGCACAGGATATCGATGGGCTGCTCTTCACTGGTTCGGCCGGCGCCGGCGCGCATTTCCGCCGCATCTTCGCCGACCGCCCCGCCGTCATCCTGGCGCTCGAACTTGGCGGCAACAATCCGCTGATCGCATGGGACGGCGACGCCGAAGCTGCGGCGTCGGTCGTCGTCGCCTCGGCTTTCATTACCGCAGGCCAGCGATGCTCGTGCGCGCGCAGGCTGATCGTTCCGGCGGGGGCCGCTGGCGATGCCGTCGTCGATGCCGTCACGGCGCTTGCTAGTCGCCTGCGGATCGGTGCGTGGAACGATGTGCCGGAGCCTTTCATGGGTCCCCTGATCTCGGGGGGCGCCGCCGAACGCGCGGCGGCACAGGTCGAAGCCCTGGTTGGGCTGGGCGCGCGGGTGATCCGCGCATTCGATGGTGTCAGTGGGCGTTCGGCGGCGTTTGTGCGCCCCGCGATCCTCGACGTGACGGGGCTCGACGTCCCCGACGAAGAGATTTTCGCGCCTGTGTTGCAGGTTCGCCGTGTCGCCGATTTCGATGCCGCGCTCGCCGCTGCCAATGCGACGCGCTTCGGCCTGTCGGCGGGCCTCATCAGCGACGATGATGCGCTCTGGGCGCGCTTTCGCGTCGAGGCGCGTGCGGGGGTCGTGAACCGCAACCGCCCGACCACCGGCGCCTCGTCCGACATGCCGTTTGGCGGCGTCGGGGACTCGGGCAATCACCGGCCGAGCGCTTATTATGCCGCCGATTATTGCGCCTATCCCGTCGCCAGCCTGGAAGCCGACCGCGTCGTCGACCAACTGGCGACGCTCAAGGGTGTCGCCTGACGACTATTCCTCGTCGATGCGGGTGGTGACGCCGGTGGCGATCACCGTCCGCGTCGCGTCGATCGACGCATAGGTCCAGAAGATCACCAGCGGCTCGCTGCCCTCGAGGTTGAGGAAGCAATGCGGCACCTCGGGCGGGATCCAGCTTGTGACGCCCGGTGCGACAGGCGTTTCGATACCGTCGATATGCACCTTGCCGCTGCCTGACATCACGACGACGCTTTCCTCGCAATTATGGATATGTAGCGGCACCGCGGCCCCCGGCGCGATATGCGTGATGCCGTTGAGCATCGATTTCGACCCGCGCGCGGCGGTGACCAACGGCGTCGTCACGACGCCGTTGCCGCGATCCTTGACCGGCAGCCCATCGGGGATCAGGACTTGCGGCGCGCTCATGCGGCCTCCGCCACGCGGATGGTCTTCATATTTGTGAACTCCTTCATCCCGGCCTCGCCGAGCTCGCGGCCATAGCCCGAGCGTTTGATCCCTCCGAACGGCACGCGCGGGTCCGAGGCGACCATGGCGTTGATGAATACTGCTCCTGCGTCGATCCGGCGTGCGAGCGCGCGGCCGCGGTCGGCATCGACGGTCCAGATCGAGGCCCCGAGGCCAAAACTGGTGCGGTTGGCGAGCGCAATCGCTTCCTCGGCATCGGCGGCACGCACGATCGCGGCGGCGGGGCCAAAGGTTTCCTCGTCGAACGCGGCCATGCCGGGCGCTACATGGTCGAGCAAGGTGGCGGGATAATAGAAACCCGCCCCTTCGGGCATCGCGCCGCCCGCGCGCAATAGGGCGCCCGATGTGACGCTGCGCTGGACCTGATCGTCGATAGCGTCGCGAAGATTGGCGCGCGCGAGCGGTCCCAACGTCGTCCCGGGATCGCGCGGGTCGCCGAGCTTCAGATGGGCGATCCCGGCCAGGAAGCGTTCGGCGAAGGCATCGGCAACACTCGCCTCGACGATGAAGCGCTTGGCGTTGACGCAGCTTTGCCCCGCGTTGGTGAAGCGCGCGGTCACGGCGACCTGCGCCGCGCGATCGAGGTCGGCGTCGGCGAGCACGACAAACGGGTCCGACCCGCCGAGTTCGAGGACCTGCTTCTTGAGCGCCGCGCCCGCCTGTCCGGCGACGATTGCACCGACCTCGGTCGAGCCGGTCAGGGTCACGCCGGCGATGCGCGGATCGGCAATTACGCGCGCAACATCGGTTGGTTCGACGAACAAATTGGCGAACAGCCCATCGGGAAAGCCCGCCTCCGTCACCAGCCGTTCAAGCGCGAGCGCCGATTGCGGGACGTTCGCCGCGTGCTTCAGAATCGCGCCATTGCCCGCGGCGAGTGCAGGAGCCAGGAAGCGGACGACCTGCCACAGCGGATAATTCCACGGCATGATTGCAAGGATTACACCGAGCGGCTCGAAGGCCAGGGTGGTGCCGGGAACCGCCGTGACAGGCGCATCGGCGAGCATCGCGGGCGCATGTTCGGCATAGAAATCGCAATTGAGCGCGCATTTCTCGACCTCGGCCGTGGCCTCGGCGATCGGCTTGCCCATCTCGCTCGTGATCAACGCGGCGAGCACCTCCTTTTCGGTACGCAGCAGCGCGGCAAGGCGCGGGAGCAGCGCTGCCCGTTCTTCGGCGGGCTGCCACCGCCACGCAGCCTGCGCGCGCGCCGCGCGTTCGAGCCGGGCGTCGATCTCGGCGGGGGCATGCACGTCGAAGCGTGCGAGCGTCTCGCCGGTCGCGGGATCGATCGTCCCGATCATAGCGCGGCGATCACCGCGTCGGTGAAGCCGCGCGTGTCGAGCGGTCCGCCGATATCGCGCGTGCGTGTTGCGGGGTTGGCGAGCGCGGTTTCGACCGCCGCCTCGATTCGCCGCGCGACATCGCCCAGCGCCGCATCGCCACGTTTGCGGCCGAGCCAGTCGAACAGCATCGCCGCCGACAGGATCAGCGAGGTCGGGTTGGCGATGCCCTGACCCGCGATATCGGGCGCCGAGCCATGCTGCGCCTGCGCCACGCAAATATCGTCGCTCGCATTGATCGACCCTCCGAGGCCGAGGCTGCCGCTTAATTCCGATGCCTCGTCGGAGAGGATGTCGCCGAACATGTTGGTCGTGACGATGACGTCGAAACGATCGGGGCTGCGGATCAGCAGCGCGGCGGCGGCATCGACGATCACCTCGTCGAGCGCGACGTCGGGAAAGTCCGCCGCGACCGCGCGGACTTCACGCAGGAACAGCCCGTCGGTCAGCTTGAGCACATTTGCCTTGTGCACCGCAGTGACCTTGCGGCGGCGCTCGGCGGCCAGTTCGAAGGCGGCGCGTGCGACGCGGCGCACCGCCTGTGCGGTGATCTTGCGGATCGCAAAGGCGCTGTCGGGATCGGGCATGAACTCGCCCGGACCCATGTGCATCGACCGGTCGGCATAGAAGCCCTCGGTATTCTCGCGCACGATGACGAGGTCCATCGGTTTGCGGAGAATCGAGAGGCCTTCGCGCGCGCGGCACGGACGGATGTTGGCGAAAAGGTTGAAGTGGGTGCGCAGCTTCGCCGACGGGTTGGGCTGACCTGCAGGATAGTCATAATGCGAGACCGGACCGAGGATCACGCCGTCCGCCGCCGGGATCGCATCCAGCACCGCATCGGGGAGCGTGCTGCCCTGGGCGGCGAGACTGGCGAGGCCGATGTCCATCGTTTCGAAACGGATCGCGTCGCCACCGGCGGCACGGGCGATGGCGAGCGTGGCTTCGGTGATTTCGGGGCCGATGCCGTCGCCGGGCAGGGTGAGGATATGGGTCATAGCCACCTGTTGTACCACGCAGCCTGTCATGTCGCTGACACGCATTCGGCATTGCGTAATAATTGCATTTTGCATTGACAAAAGTCATATGGCGATCCAGCCAAGTGTCGAAAATTTGCAAGGTGCAGCCATGATCTTATCCGCAGCGGGGCGGGAGCTTCGCGTCATCGATCTTCCCGGACGGCTCGGCGCGCGCCTGACGACGATGCCGGTAATCCACCGGCTGCTTGCTGAAAATCTGCTGCGCGCGGGTGGCGCCGATGGTGCGGCGGCCTTTACGGCGTGGATCGAAGGCGGACGAAGCGACGTCGAACTGCCCTTCCATCCCGGCCGTATCATGATGCACGACACGACCTGCGTTCCTGCGCTCGTCGACCTCGCCGCGGCGCGCGACGGTCTGGCGGCAGGGGGCGGCGACCCGGCGCGGATCGACCCGGTGGTGCCCGTCGACGTATCGACCGACCATTCGCTCGCGGTCGACCATTTCGCCGATCCCGATGCCGCGCGGCTCAACATGGCACGCGAGCGCGAACGTAACGCCGAGCGGCTCCGGCTGATGAAATGGGCGAGCGGCGCATTCGACAAGCTGACCGTCCATCCGCCTGGCACTGGCATCATGCACACGCTGAACCTCGAACGGCTTGCCAGCGTGGTGCGCGTCGAGGAGCGCGACGGAGCCGCATGGGCGATACCCGACACTCTGATCGGCACCGACAGCCACACGCCGATGGTGAACGGCATCGGGGTACTCGGCTGGGGCGTCGGCGGGCTGGAGGCCGAGGCCGCGATGCTCGGGCTGCCCGTGATATTGCGTGTTCCCGAAGTCGTCGGTGTACGGCTCACCGGAAATCTGCCGGCCGATGTGTTCGGCACCGATCTGGCGCTGCTCGTGACGCAAAGGCTGCGCGCGCACGGTGTCGCGGGGCGTTTTGTCGAGTTTTTCGGCCCCGGCGCCGCGACGCTGTCCGCCGATACGCGCGCCGCCGTGGCGAATATGGCACCCGAATATGGCGCGACGACGGGCTTTTTTCCGGTCGATACGCGAACGATTGCCTATCTCGGCGAAACGGGCCGTGCGGCTGAGGCGATCGCGCTTGTCGAGACATATTGCCGCCGCCAGGGGCTGTGGTTCGATCCGGTGGCCGAACCCGACTATGCCGAGGTGTTGACGATCGATCTCGGCGATGTCGTGCGCGGCGTGGCAGGACCCGCCCGGCCGCAGGATTTGCGCGATGCCGGCGAAACCGCGGATTTCATCACCGCCGGCGTCGCAGCGGGCGACGTCCCAGCCGGCGCGGTGGCGATTGCAGCGATCACGAGCTGCACGAATACCAGCGATCCGCACATGCTCGTCGCCGCGGGGCTTCTCGCGCGCAACGCGGTCGCGGCCGGGCTGACCGTCCCCGCTTGGGTGAAGACGTCGCTGGCGCCGGGGTCGCCGGCCGCCGAAGCGTTGCTCCGCCGCGCCGGCCTGATGGAGCCGCTGGAGCAACTCGGCTTCGGCATCGTCGGTGTCGGCTGCACCACCTGCATCGGCAATTCGGGTCCGCTCGTGCCGGCGATGTCCGACGCGATTTCGGCCGGCGTGGTGCCCGTCGCGGTGCTTTCGGGCAATCGCAATTTTCCGGGCCGCGTCCACCCCGAGGTGCACGAAAGTTTTCTCCTGTCGCCGCCGATGGTCGTTGCCTTCGCGATCGCGGGCCATGCCGCGCGCGACATATTGCGGGACCCTTTGGGAATTGGGCGCAACGGCGCGCCGGTCACGCTCGACATGATCTGGCCCGACGCGGCGGAAATCGACGGCGTGCTGACGCGCGCGCGGGTGCCAGACGATGTGCAGCTTCGATATGACGCCGCCGAAGCGAATCCGGCATGGGCCGCGCTGGATGCGCCGGACAGCGTGCTCTTTCCGTGGGATGCCGGCTCGACCTATCTGCGCCCGCCGCCTTTCGTGCGTTCTGAGGCGGGGGCCGCGCTCGATGGTGCCAAGGCACGTCCGCTGCTTGTCCTCGGCGACGACATCACGACCGACCATATCTCGCCAGCGGGGGCCATTCCAGCAGGGACACCGGCGGCGCGCTATCTGATCGAGCGCGGCGAGACGCCGGGCGACCTCAATGTCTTTGCTTCGCGCCGCGGCAATTGGGAGGCGATGGTGCGCGGGCTCTTCACCAACCCCTCGGTCGAAAATTTGCTGCGCCCAGGGATCGCGCCGGGCCGAACGGTGCACGCGCCAAGCGGGACGGAGATGACGCTGTGGGACGCGGCCGAACTTTATGCCGCCGAAGGCACCCCGCTGGTGATCGTCGCGGGCGACCGTTACGGCACCGGATCGTCGCGCGACTGGGCAGCGAAGGGGCCACAGTTGCTCGGTGTGCGGGCGGTGATCGCGTCGAGCTTCGAGCGCATCCATCGCAGCAATTTGATCAACATGGCGGTGCTGCCGCTGACGGT
>JAFAED010000198.1 GCA_023424275.1 Pseudomonadota bacterium
CGGCAAGGCACGCCAAAGCCCCCTCCCCCAAACGCCGCCCAATCGGCGAAACTTTCCCCTTGCTTGCCATGGGCATGTCTCGCACTCTCCTCGCGCACCGCATACCGCCGTGCAAAGCGCATATCCGGGGGCCGCTTGTTCAAGATCATCCTGCCATCGCTGGTCGCAGCGAGCATTGGCGCAACCGCGGCGCTGACGGCCGATACGATGCCGCCGGCCGAGCTGAAACCCGCCACTCCATGGAAGGTCGATTTCGACGACGCGGGCTGCAGTATCGAGCGGCGATTCCAATCAGGCGAAGACGATCTGACGGTGCGGCTGATGCGGCGCGGCGTCAACGGCGGCGTCGATATCGTCCTGCTGGGATCGTTGGTCCCGCGCGTGCCGAACGGAACCGAACTTCAGATCGAGCTTGTCCCCCAGAAACAAATTTTCTCGGCCCGCGCCATTTCAGGCAAGCAACCCGGCACGTCTGCTCCCTATGTTCGCGGTTTCGTGATGAAATTTACGGCCGAAGCGAGCTGGACTGCCGACCAGACCGTGCGGATCACTGCCGGCAGGAAAGCCGACCTCCAGATGCAATGGACCGGAGCCAAGGCGGCCTTTGCCGTTCTGCAAAAGTGCGACGACGACTTTTTCGGCGATCAGGGCATCGATATGGCCGCCTTGCGCGCGCAAACCTCCCGGCCAAAGCTGCTCAACGATCCCCGGTTCGAAGGCGACCCGCCGGTGCCGGTCAAAAAACAGGGTAACGACCCCATCGCCGGTCAGGTCATCTACGAGGTCAGGGTCGACGCAAGCGGTACCCCGGTCGACTGCAGGAACCTTTGGGTTGATGGCGTCAGCGACGCGAGCCATCCGTGCAATTATGCGCGGACCCAGAAATTCACGCCGGCAACCGGAGCGGACGGCAAGCCCGCCACAGCTTATCACGACGATGTCGCGATCATCCGGGTTATGACATCCGTTACCCGCCCGTTCTGACGACGGAGACCGTCCGCCGGGCGCCGGCACATCGTCAACGTCGCAGGCGACCTATTCGCCCGTCATACCATTTGCCCGCAAAATGCAGCGCCCAGGCCAGCGGGGCGATCAGGACGACCCAGCCCCACCAGTCGATGCGTTCGACAATCCTCTTGTCGAGGTGCGAGAAGACATAGAGCAGCACCACCGGTACGACCACCGCGATCGATGCGGTCTGGAACCAGTTATGCCCGCTTCCGATCCGTCGCGGATCGATGGGAAGCGGCGCGCGCGCGGCGACCTCCGCCTCGATACCGCTGCGGCGGGCGCGCCATCCCGCGACATAGTCCCAGATTTCGATACCGATCAGGCCGACCTCGACGATGAACAGCGCGACCCCGATCGTCGGCGTGTGGAACCGCTGTGGAATCGCGAGCATGTCGAGCAGCCAGCCGCCACCGAATACCACGATGAGCAGCGCCCCGATCGCCCATGCCGCCTGCACCGGCGCCGACGCGATCATGGCATCGACATGCTCCTCGACCTCACCGCGCCAACGCGCGATCTCGTCGGGCTTCACGCCCCGCACGCGCCCGTCGCGCCCGCGATAGGCCGGACCCATTTCCGTATCGACGAACCAGCGGTCGAACCGGCGAAGCTCGGTATCGCGGATCTGCCGCTTCTGGAAATCGTTCATCAGCATCGACAAGGCCCTAGGCGATCGAGCTTACCATCGGGATAATGGCCGCCCTGGCTATAGGGCGCCCCACGAACGATAATCCTCGACATGCGCGTTGGGTCGGCGAAAGCTGGTGAAACTCATGCTCGCCGACAGGTCGAGCGCCTCGATCTGGTGCCACCAGCCGACGGGCAGGAACACCGCCTCGCCGGGGCCGATGATCGTTTCGAGTATCGGCGGCGTGGCGCTATCGCCATCGCCGGCGGGCAGCGGTTCATTGCCCCAGTCGGAGAAGCAATGGCGGCTGTTCTTCATCCGCGCGAAAGCCCAGGGCGGCGCCATGCGCACGCGCTTTCGCCCCATCACCTGCACCAGCAGATTGTTGGTGAGGTCGTGGTGCCAGGGCGTCAGCGTACCCTTCGGACCAAGCCAGAAAAAGCCGTCGCGTGTCCGGGGTTCGAGCAACGCGATCGGCGCCATATCGTCCCACAAGGGCGTTAGCGCCGCCGCATTGGTGCCGCTATTGTACGCGGTGAGATAGATGTCGTTGCTCGCCTCGTCCTTGCGAAGCCAGTCGATCAGTTCTGCGAAGCGGACGAGCCGGCGGTGATCGTCCTTCGCGAGTTCATAATCGGGATCGCGCTCGCGCTCGACCTGCGCCTCGACGACGGCATCGCCTGCCGCAGCCGCGAAATGGTCGAGCGACCAGCGCGCGAGCGCGGGCCAGTGATCGATCAGCCCGGTGAGCTTCGCGGGCCGGTTCGCTTCATAATGACGGCGGTAAAAGGCATCGGGGTCGGGCGCAGCGAGCGTGTCGAGCGCGAAGCCGCCGTCGGCCTCGCGCGCCAACCGTTCCTGATTGGCGAGCAGCCAGTCCTGTTTCGCCATACGTGCCGCCTGTAGCCGCAGCATCGCCGCCATCGGGTCTTTCGCGAGCCGCTCGACCTCATATTTCGCCGCCGCGGCCGACACGCCGGCCCCAACGAGCCGCGCGTGGAGCGCCGCATCGTCCTCGCCAGCGACAAGACCTTCGGCGAGCAGGCTGCGTTTATCGGGCTGCGACATCGAATACTCCTCGTCCCTGCTCAAGGGCATCGCGATGACAAAAGGATGACAGCCTAATCGCCCGCCGGGCCTTTATAGTCCGGTCCATAGACCGCCGCACGGAAATCGCGATGCAGCGTGCCATCATAAGGAATGGTCTGGACGAAGAAGACCGCGGTCAGTTGGTTTGCCGGATCGACCCAGAAGAGCGTCGAGGCCATGCC
>JAFAED010000019.1 GCA_023424275.1 Pseudomonadota bacterium
ACCCAGCTTTCGGTGCCATACTGTTCGAGCGTGAAGGGATCGAGCCGGTACGCCTCGCCGCACTGATAGAAGGTCGAGATGATTTTGCCCGCGTGGATCGCGACGTCGGTCGAGCTTGAATCCTTCAGCCATTCCTGCGCCCCCCAGCCGTGGCGCGTCGATTTGTGCGGCGGCTCCATCAGCCCTGCCCACAGCGAGCGACCGGCTTCCTTCTCGGCCTCGAACCCCTTGGTGCGTACGAAGCGGCTGCGATAGCTCGCGCGGCCGTCCTTGAACGAAATGGCGTGGATGAAGCCGTCGCCGTCAAAGGGGTGATAGCGGCCGATCGGTTCGTGGATCTGGTTCTCGCCGGTGCGCACATAGACGCCGTCGATATCGGTCGGGATGTTGCCGATCACCTCGGCATCGCCATCGGCGAAGATCGCGTTCCACTCATTATACGTCGGGCGCCAGGCGTCCTTCATATAGGGGTGGTCGTTCGGCTGGATCGTGGTGTGGATCGTGTCGACGAGTTCGGCGGTCATGCGGGGACTCCTTCGGCGGCAGCAAAGCGCGGCCTTGCGGCGGCGACATCATATTCTGAAACAAGGCGGTCGACGATCGCCGCGACAGGCTCGACACCGCGCACCGCGCCGACGCCTTGGCCGGCGGACCAGACATTCTTCCACGCCTTCGCATCATCCTGTGCGTCGGAGAAATTCGGGCGCTTGTCTTCGGGCATGTTCGCGGGGTCATAGCCCGCGGCAATAAGGCTCGATTTCAACCAGTTGGCGGTCACACCGGTAATGCCCTTTGAAGGCACGATATCCTCTGCGCCCGCCGCGACGACCATATCCTTATAGGGCTGCACCGCCATGCTCTCGGCGCAGGCGATCAGCGACGTGCCGAGATAGGCGAGGTCGGCGCCCAAAATCTCGGCGGCGCGGATGGCATGCCCGGTCGAGATCGCGCCGCCGAGCACGAGCGGCCCGTCCCAGAACTGCCGCACCTCCTCGACGAAGGCGAAGCCCGCGGTCGCGCCCGTGTGTCCGCCAGCGCCGGCCGCGACGAGCACCAGTCCGTCGACTCCGGCCGCCGCCGCCTTGCGCGCAAAACCCACCGAATTGACGTCGGCAAAGACGAGCCCGCCGTAGGAGTGAATTTCCTCGACCACGCGCGCCGGGCTGCCGAGCGCGGTAATCACCAGCGGTACCTTGTGGCGCACGACGCAGGCGAGGTCTTCGGGCAGGCGGCTGTTCGACGGATGGACGACAAGGTTGACCGCCCAGGGTGCGGCGTCGGGATCGCCCGACAGCGCGGCATCGATGCGGCTCACCCAATCCTCAAGGTCCGCCGACATGCGTGCATTGGGCGCGGGGAAGCTGCCGATCACGCCCGAACGCGATGCCGCGATCACCATTTCGGGACCCGAGACAAGGAACATCGGCGCGGCGATCGCCGGCAGGCGCAAACCTCGCGTCAGCGCTGGTGGAAGGCCGTTTTTCGGCACCGTTCTGCTCTCCCAAATTATCTGACTTGCATAACGATACTTAAAGACGATAAGAGTCGCAAGGCCAGAAAAACATCGCGGGGCAAATCCGACGATGGTGGGAGGGAGAGAGTTCATGAAGAAGCATTTCGTCGCGCTGCTCGCTGCATCGGCGCTTGCCAGCCCCGCCGCTGCCTTTGCGCAGGACGCGGCACCCGCCGAGGATCAGGGCGGGCTCGAGGAAATCATCGTCACCGCGCAAAAGCGCGCCGAAGGCCTGTCGGACGTGCCGATCTCGATCTCGGCGGTCAGCGGCAAGCAGGTCGAAAGCTACGGGCAAACCAACCTCGAACAGATTTCGTCGTCGGTCCCGAACCTCAAGATCACGCAGACCGCGATCGCCAACCGCATCGCGATCCGCGGTATCGCGTCGGGCGACAACAAGGGCTTCGAACAGTCGGTCGCGATGTTCGTCGATGGCGTCTATTACGGCCGCGACCAGCTTTCGCGCCTGCCGCTTGTCGACATGGAGCGCGTCGAGGTGCTGCGCGGACCGCAGCCGACCCTGTTCGGCAAGAATGCGATCGCGGGCGCAGTGAACATCACGACGCGCAGCCCGACCGACGAGTTCGAAGGCTCGGTCAGCGGCCTCTATGAATTCAACCACAAGGAATTCCAGCTCACCGGCGTTCTTTCGGGGCCGCTCAGCGAAGGCGTCGAGGCGCGCGTCGTTGGCTATCATCGCTCGATGGACGGCTATTTCTATAACCAGAAGCTCGACCGCGACGAACCGAACGTCGATGAATATTATTTTCGCGGCAAGCTCGAACTCGATCGCGGCGGGCCGTTCGCCGCCGAACTCAAGTTCGAATATGCCGATTTCGAAATGAAGGGGCAGCCGCGCGACGTGTTCGGCGCGGTGGGAAATTACAACACGGTCTTTCAGGGGCCCTTCTTCGTCAGCACCGATCCCGACTATGTCCGCGAGGACAATGGGTATGAAAGCAAGAACAAGGTGTTCGGGGCAACGCTTAACGCCGATCTTGAAGTCGGCGAGCATACGCTGACCTCGGTCTCGTCGCTGCTCGACTACAAGACGCGCGAGATTGTCGACGTCGATTTCTCGGGTGTCAGTTTTCTTGACGGGACGAACCTGCGCGAGGATTATCGCCAGTTCAGCCAAGAACTGCGCCTGACCTCGCCGGGCGGCGAGGCGTTCAACTATATCGCCGGCGTCTATTACCAGCATGCCAAGCTGGAAGTTCAGGATTTCACGCGGTTCAATTCGACTTTCTTCAGCCTTCCGGCGCCCCTGAGCGTCGTTGGCGATACACGGAACGACCGTGACTATGACCAGAAATCGGACCTGATTTCGGCATTCGCACAAGGCGAAATTTCGCTCAGCGAGCGCTTCCGCCTGACCGCGGGCGCACGGTTCAATCACGAGAAGAAGACCGGTCGGCGGACGCTTGCAATCGTGCAGGGGCCGCTCAACACCCTCCCGGCGGCGACGGTTGCGGCGGTGTTCGGCGCGCTCAATATCGAGGCGCATAGCGTGTCGGGCAAGCTCAGCGAAGACAGCTTCAACCCGATGGTCAACCTCCAGTTCGACGCGACCGACGATCTGATGCTCTATGCCTCCTATGCCAAGGGAACCAAGGCGGGCGGCTTCGACATTCGCTCGAATTCGCTTCCGGGGTCGGAGACTGTTGCGAAGCCTGGGGCATTCGAATTCGAGGACGAGAGCGCCGACAACTTCGAAGCCGGCCTCAAATACAAGGGCCGCAATGTCGCGTTCAACCTGTCATTC
>JAFAED010000054.1 GCA_023424275.1 Pseudomonadota bacterium
CCTTCGCGATCAAGTGCAACCCCAACCTCGGCGTGCTGCGTGTGCTGGCACGGCAGGGTTATGGCGCCGACGTCGTGTCGGGCGGCGAACTCGAACGCGCGCTGGCGGCGGGCATGGCGCCCGAGGACATCGTCTTTTCGGGGGTCGGCAAGACGCGCGCGGAACTCGCGCAGGGCCTCGACCGCGGCATCGGGCAGTTCAATATCGAGCATGAGCCCGAGGGTGTCGCGCTCGCCGAAATCGCGGCGCGCAAGGAAATGACCGCGCGCGCGGTGCTGCGCGTCAATCCCGACGTCGACGCGGGCACGCATGCCAAGATTTCGACCGGCAAGGCCGAAAACAAGTTCGGCGTCGGCATCGACGTCGCACCCGAAATCTTCGGCCGCCTCGCCGCGCTGCCGGGGCTTCAGATGCGCGGCATCGCCCTCCATATCGGCAGCCAGCTGACCAGCCTCGATCCGCTCGAAGCCGCATTCGAACGCGTCGGCCGCCTGATCGCCGACCTGCGCGCTGCCGGGCATAGCATCACCCATGTCGATCTCGGCGGCGGTCTTGGCGTCCCGTACAAGCCCGACGACAATCCGCCGTCGCCCGCCGAATATGGCGCGATGGTCGCGCGCGTCACAAAGGATTGGGACGTCACCTTGATGTTCGAACCCGGCCGCGTGATCGCGGGCAACACCGGCGTCCTCCTGACCGAAGTCCTCTGGGTCAAGCCCGGCGCGACCAACCCCTTCGTCATCGTCGATGCCGCGATGAACGACCTCGCGCGCCCCGCGCTCTACGATGCCTGGCACGACTTCGTCGCGGTCAAGCCGACGGGCGAGACGATGACCGCGTCGATCGTCGGCCCGGTGTGCGAAACCGGCGACACCTTCGCGCGCGACCGCGTGACCGACAAGGTCGAGGCAGGCGATCTCGCGGTGTTCCGCACCGCGGGCGCCTATGGCGCGACGATGGCGTCGACCTACAACAGCCGCAGCCTCGTTCCCGAGGTGCTCGTCGATGGCGACCGTTATGTCGTCGTCGCCGACCGCATCGCGGCGGGCACGATCATGGCCGCCGAGCGCGTGCCCGATTGGATCGACTGACGATGGAGCAGCTTCCCCTCTTCCTGAACCTTAGCGGCCGCACGGTCGTGCTGGTCGGGGAGGGGGAGGCTGCCGATGCCAAGGCACGGCTGATCGAGCGTGTCGGCGGGCGCATCGTTCCGGCGTGGGAAGCGGGCGCGATGCTGGCGTTCGTCGCGCTCGACGATGATGCCGCGGCGCGCGCTGCCGCCGAAGAATTGCGCGCGCACGGCCTGCTCGTCAATGTCGTCGACCGCCCGGACCTTTGCGATTTCACCACTCCCGCGATTGTCGATCGCGCCCCTGTCACCATCGCGATCGGTACCGGCGGCGCTTCGGCGGGGCTTGCGAAGGCGATCCGGCAACGCATCGAAGCATTGCTTCCCCAGCGCCTCGGCGCGCTCGCCTCGGCGCTCCATGCCGCGCGCGACGCGATGAAGGCGCGCTGGCCGGGCGCCGCCGACCGCCGCCGCGCGATCGACGCGGCGCTGGCAAAAGGCGGCGCGCTCGATCCGCTCGATGGCGGCGCGGCGGACAAGGTGGGCGACTGGCTGGCAAGCGAAACATCGACCCGGCCGTCGCGCCTCGAAACCATCCACCTGACCGGCGCCGACCCCGACGAGCTCACCCTCCGCGCCGCGCGCCTTCTGGGCGAGGCCGACCATATTTTTCACCGGCCGGGCACCCCGCCCGCGATCCTCGCCCGCGCGCGGGCTGATGCGGCCCACCACGTTGCCGACGCCCCGCCCGTCGATCCGCCAGCGGGCCTGTCGCTGTGGCTCGACGCACGGAATGACGGCTAGCGACCGATTGCGGACACATGCTCCTCCCTGTGCCGCAGGCATGGGGAGGTGGCAGCGCGAAGCGCTGACGGAGGGGCTCATGGCGCGACGTCGCGGCCCCTCCACCACTCATCTGCGATGAGCGGTCCCCCTCCCCACGGCTACGCCGCAGGGAGGATCATATCGATAGCTCACCACCCCAAAGCACGTCCTACGGCGCGATTGCCAGCCCGTCGCCATTCTTCCCCGCCGCGATCCGGCGCAGAACTTCCCCGCGCGCGACATCGATTTCGGCGACCTTGTCATGGCCCGTCTCGGCGGCATAGAGCCGCTTCGAATCGGCGCTGAACAGCAGCGTGACCTGCCCCTTCGCCTGCTCGCCCGACACGGTGATCGTTTTCAGCGGCGCGCGTGTCTCGGCGTCGAACAGGCTGATCGTGCCCGCTGCGATATTGCTGGTTGCGACCAGCTTGCCGTCGGGGCTTGCCAGCACACGGATCGCGACCGGATCGACCGCCTGCTCGGCAATCTTTTCGCCGGTGGCGGTATCCCAGATCGACACGCGCGGTGCGTCGAGATCGCCGACCCACAATTCGCGCCCGCCGCGCGTCAGGGCGAGCCCCTCGGGTTTGCCGCCGATGGTCAGGTCGCGAAGCTTCTTGCCGTCCTTCAGATCGATCACGCTCACCGTCCCCGACGCGATATTGGCGGTGTAGGCGGTGCGGTTGTCGGGGGCGACGACGATCATATGCGTGCCCTTCTGCCCCGTCGCGATCGACATGAGCGTGCCGTCGGGCGCGACGACCGCGACCGAATCGCTGCCTTCGGTCGTCGCGACCAGCCGCCCGTCGGACAACCACAGCAATCCGTGCGGGCGCTGGTTGGGGCTGAGGTCGATCGTCTTCAGCTTCGTGCGTTTCGCAACGTCGAACACATCGATCGTCGTGCTGCCATAGGCGACCACCGCCGCCTGTTTGCCGTCGGGCGACACGGCAATCTCGTGCGGCATCTTGCCCGTCGGCACCCGCGCCAGTTCCGCGCCCGTGCCGAGCGCAATGATGCTCAGCGTGTCCTCGCCCTTGTTGCCGACGAGCAGGGTCTCGGCCGCGGCGGGCTGGGCGGCAAGCGAAATGGCGCAAAGCGCGGCGGCAATTCTGTGGCGCATGGCATGTCTCCCGGTCGTTCGATCGCGCACCCTATCCCGGCCCGCCGGCG
>JAFAED010000130.1 GCA_023424275.1 Pseudomonadota bacterium
GTCGCGATCCGGTCGCGCAGTTCCAGCACATCGGCGCGTTCCATCGCACGTTCGATCGCCGCCGTATCGGCATCCGAAATCCGCGACATCGGCGCGAGGTGCGGCAGCCGCCCCAACCCGACGAGCCGCTCGACCGTCAGCGGCCAGTGCAAGGTCTGCCCCTGCGGGACATAGGCGATGCGCCGCGCGAGATCGGCGCGCGGCATCGCCGTCACATCGACACCATCGACCTCGGCGCGCCCGCTCGCGGGCACCAGCGCCAGCATCGCGCGCGCCAGCGTCGACTTGCCCGCGCCATTGGGGCCGACGATCCCGGTCAGCGTGCCCGCGCGAAAACCCGCGCTGACGCCGTGCACGACCGTGCGGCGCCCGAGCGTGACGCCGATCTCGTTCAGTGCGATGCTCACCATATCCGTCGCTCCCGCATCAGGTGGACAAGGAAGATCGGCACCCCCAGAAAGGCGGTGACGACGCCCAGCTTCAGCTCGTTCGTCGTCGGAATGATCCGGACGCCAAGGTCGGCGAGCGTCAGCAGCGCCGCGCCGCCGATGGCCGAGGGCAGCAGGATCGCCGACGGGCTGCGGTCGGTCAGCGGCCGGATCAGATGCGGCACGATGAGCCCGACGAAACCGATCGACCCCGATACCGCGACCGCGCCGCCGACCCCGATGGCCGTACCGATCAGCAGCCGCAGCCGTGTACGCCGAAGGTCGGTGCCCAGCGCCTGCGCTGCATCCTCGCCCAGCGTCAGCGCATCGAGCGCGCGCCCGTTCCACAGCAGCATCGCACCGCCGATCGCGATGCACGGCAGTGCGATCCACACATGGTCGAACGACCGGTTCTCGAGGCTGCCGAGCAGCCAGGTCATGATCTCCATCGCGGCGAACGGATTGGGCGACAGGTTGAGCGCAAGGCTCGTCCCCGCGATCGCGAGCGTCCCGACAGCGATCCCCGCGAGGATCAGCGTCAGCGGGCTTTCGGCCTTGCCCGACAGGATGAACAGCAAGGCGAGCGACAGCAGCGCGCCGCCCGTCGCGAGCAAGGGAAGCATGACGGGATGGAGTTCGGCGATCCCGAAATAGAGCGCCGCGACCCCGCCGAGAGCCGCGGCGTTCGAGGTGCCGAGAACCGACGGCTCGGCCAGCGGATTGCGCAAATAGCCCTGCAGCGCGGCGCCCGCGAGCCCGAGGATCGCGCCGACGCCGAGCGCGAGGATCGTGCGCGGCAGGCGAAGGTCGAACAGGATCACCGACGCCACCTGGTCGCCGTCGCCGGTCGCGGCAGCGATCAGCCGCGCGACCGACAGGTCGACCGCGCCGAACAGCAAGGATCCGGTCGCGGCGACGAGTGTCAGCAGGAGCAGCGCCGCGATCAGCGACCAGCGGGGCAGGGCAAGGCGGTTCATGATCGGTCCCCGTCGATGCGCGCAATCTGCGCGGTCATGCTGCGCGCCGCTTGCGTGTAGGCGGGGCTGCCGCATACGGTCCACGCCTGCGGAATGCTGATGCGCGGAATATCCTTGATCGCGGGATGGTGCAGCATTTCGCTGCCCTGATCGGTCACGACATCGGTCGCGCTCTCGACGATCAGGAAATCGGGCTCCGCAGCGACCATTTCCTCGAGGCTCAACTGCGACAGCGGCGGCTTGCCGAGCTTGCCCGCGAGGTTGACCAGCCCGACGCGCCCCATCAGCTCGTCGATCAGCGTCCCCGTTCCGGTCATATAGCCGCGCCGCTGATAGTAAGCGGCGACGCGGCCTTTGCCCGGCTTGGGCAGTCCGGCGAGTTCGCCCTGCATCCGCGCGATCAGTGCGCTGCCGCGTTCGGGATGGCCGACCGCCGCCGCGGTCTCGCGGATAGAGGTGTAGATTTCGTCCAGCGTATTAGCGGTGGCGAGATCGAGTAGCGGATAGTCCTGCTGCGGCAGCGCGCGCAGCGCCGCGCTGCGGCTTGCCGGCATGCCGACGATCAAATCGGGTTCGATCGCCAAAATCTGCTCGGCCGAATTGCTGAGCAGCGGAATGCCCGCGGCTTTAGCCGCCTCGCCCGACATTTCCACATCGGTCGCATTTTTCGTCAGCCCGGCGATCTGCCCCCGGTCGGCGAGCGCGAGCACGAGCTGGTCGGCGCACAGGTTGATCGATACGATACGCTGCGGCACCGCGGGCGCTTTGGCGCGCGGGGCCGGGGAGGTCGCCCAGAGCAGCCCCGCGCCGCCCAGCAACGCCGCCGCCGCCGCAAGCGCGCGCCGGCGCATCAGAACTCGATTCCCTTCTGTGCCTTCACATTCTGCTCGCGGAACGGATGCTTCACCTGCGCCATTTCGGTGACCAGGTCGGCGGCGTCGATCAATTCCTGCGGTGCATTGCGCCCGGTGATGATCACATGCGTCATATGCGGTTTCGCACCCAGCGCCTCCAGCACCTCACCCACCGGCAGATAGTCATAGCGCAGCACGATGTTGAGCTCGTCGGCGATCACCATCGCATAGCTCGGATCGGCGATCATGCGCTTCACCTCATCCCACGCTTCGCGCGCGACCGCGATGTCGCGCGTCCGGTCCTGCGTGTCCCAGGTAAAGCCTTCGCCCATCGGCTTGAATTGGATCAGCTCGGGAAAGCGGTCGAACACCGCTTTCTCGCCCGTCGTCATCGCGCCCTTCACAAATTGCACGACCCCGACCTTCATGTCGTGCCCGATCGCGCGCACCGCCATGCCGAGCGCGGCGGAAGTCTTGCCCTTGCCGGGGCCGGTGTGGACGATCACCAGCCCCTTTTCGACCGTCTTGGTCGCGACCTTTTTGTTCTGCGCCGCCTGAATTTTCTTCATCTTCGCCGTATGTTCGGCGTCGGTGCGCGCCTTCATCAGAAGCGCGCCCGCACGCCGCCATAGGCCGCGCGGCCATAGGTGCCGTAATTGAACGCGGTCGCATAATCGGCGTCGAACAGATTGTCGACGCGGCCGTAAATCTCGAAATGGCCGCCCACGGGGAGGGAGGCGCGAATACCCGCGAGCGCATAGCCGTCGAGCGGCACATTGTTGGCGAAATCGTCGAAACTGTCGCCGACCATCGTCAGCGTCGCGCCGGTCGACAGGCCGAACGACCAGTCATAATCGGCCGACAGGCTGACCGCATGCGCGGCGCGGCGCGGCAGGCGCTTGCCGTCGAACGCCGGGCGCCCCGTCCGGTCGCGCGCGTCGATATAGCTGTACGATGCGGTGACGTTCAGCGCGTCGACGGGCTTCAGCGCCAGCGTCGCCTCGATCCCCTTGGCGCGCGTGCGATCGATATTGCCATATTTGAAGGTCGCATTGTCGTAATTGATCTGGTCGGTCGTGTTGCGCAGGAAAGCGGTCAGCGAGATCAGCGCACGGCCGTCGGCCAGGCTCTGGTCGATGCCGATGTCATAGCTTTTCGACCGTTCGGGGCGCAGCGCCGGATTGCGGACAAATGCATCGTAAAGCTGGTACAGCGATGGTGCCTTGAACCCCTCGCCATAGCTCAGGCGGAAATTGGTCGCGCCGGCATTGGGCGAATAATTGGCATTGGCACCAAACGTCGTCGCGCCGCCGAACTGGCTGTGGTCGTCGTGACGGACCCCGCCCGACAGCGACAGGCCGGTGAACGGCTGGACGATCCCCAGCGCATAGACGCTGTCGATATTGGCCTTCTGGCTGTCGGTCGATCCAAAGCCGAAGAAATCATAATCGGGGCGCTCATGCTCGTAACCGAAGATCAGCTTCGCTTGGCTGGCCGGCGTCACGACGCCCTGATATTCGAACCGCAAATTGGTGCCCGAATAGCCGTAATCGGGCGCGGTACCGCGCACGAAATAATAATCGCGCTCGTTGCGCATCCACGTCACCGCCGCGCGGCTGGTGAAATTGCCGTCGAACAGGCCAAGGTTCAGCCCCGCATAACCGACATACTGGTCGAGCTTGGCGACGTCGGCGCTGTCGGCGGGCGCGCCGAAGAAGCTGTCATAATCAAGGTCGGCGTTGATGTAATAACCGCGCAGGTCAAGGCTCAGCGCGTCGCTGAACGCGATCTTCAGCCGCGCGTTGCCCGCGAAATTCTTATATCCATCCTTCTCGGTGCCGACCGCCGCCGACGAAATGCCGTCGGTACGGAAATAGGCCCCGCCGATCCCGCCCGAAATCGCCCCGGCGGTGCCCGACACATCGGCCTTGGCATTGAGCGTATCGCTATAGCCATATTCAGCCGAGGCGCCTGCCGCAAAGCCTTCGGCCGGCGTCGCGGTCATCAGGCTGACCACGCCGCCGATTGCCTGGCTGCCGTGCACGACCGAGTTCGACCCGCGCAGCACTTCGATCCGGTCGATGTTGCCGGTCAGCAGATGGCCGAAATCATATCCGTCGCCGATGCCGCTCGGATCGTTGACCTTCACCCCGTCGATCAGCACGAGGGTCTGCGTCGTTTCCGCACCGCGCAGCGAAATGCCCGCGACCGATCCGGTGCTGCCCGTGCGGCTGAAGCGGACGCCGGGCGTCGTCGCGAGCAGGTCGACGATATCGACCGTCTGGCGCTTTTCGATCGTGTCGGCGTCGATGATCGTGATCGCTTGACCGACTTCGTCGCGCGGCTGCTCGATCCCCGATGCGGTGACGACGATGTCGTCGCGCTCGCTGCCGGTGGTTTCGGCCAGCGCGGGCGTCGCCGCCGTCAAAGCCAACAGGGAAATGGTCGCAAATTTCAACATGGGAAGGCCCCCGCACGCCGACAACGAAGGCGGAGCCTGCCGATACGCGCGCGCGATCGACCGATGTCGGCGGCGCAAGTGGCGTCATGGCCTGCGACCCCGTCACCGAGGCGGCTCCGGCCGCCTGGTTGTCGCTCGACGGAAACCTCCGTGCCGCGGTCTTTCCCTGGACCTTGGCATTGAGCGACCCACGCCGGCAGGTCTCCTGGCTCGCGGGTCAGGGCTCGATGCACGCCTTCCCAGGTGACCCCAGTGGCTGATCCGCAGAACCGGACCGGTGCATCTCGCTCGCCGCTTACAGTTGCAGGGACAGCCTCGGCTTCGGGGGTTCAGGACGAACCCCTTCACCGCGTTCCCATTTTAAGCCCTTCCGGGCACCGGCGCGATCATGCGCAGGGCAAGCCCCGCACGCGCCGCCCATAGCGGAATCGCGCTTTTGCGCAATGGCTATTGGCGCTCGACGATCATCGCCGCGCCGACCCCCATCGCGCCGGTCAGCACGACCAGTCCGTAGCGGCCGCGGCACGCGTCGAGCGTGTCGAGCAGGGTCGAGGTCAGGATCGCGCCGCTCGCGCCCATCGGATGCCCCTTGGCGAGATGGCCGCCGCTGACGTTGACCCGCGCCGGATCGGCATCGCGGTCGCGCAGGAATTTGGCGATCGTGACAGCGAACGCCTCCATGAACTCGATCCGGTCCATGTCGTCCAGCGTCAGCCCGGCGCGCGTCAGCACCTTGTCCATCGCCGCGAACCCCGCGGTCAGTGAGGCGGCGGGGTCGCCGCCGCTCTCGGCAAAGGCGACCACGCGGGCGCAGGGCGCGATACCGAGGCCTTCGCCGCCGACCAGCGCCAGCCCCGCGCCGTCGCAGATCGCCGGCGCGTGCGCGATGCTGTGCAGCGGTTCAAAGGTCGCGCCTTCGAGCGTACCCGCATATTGCGCCTGCAGTTCGCCAAAGGCGGCGGGCGCGGCGGCGAGCGATTCCGCGCTCGTTTGCGGCCGGATACATTCCTCGCCCGCCAGCGCGCCGGTCGCGATGCGCGAGGCCTGCAGCGCGGCGTCGTTTTCGGTCGCCGCCGCTTTCTGCTGCGAGCCGAGCGCCACCGCATCGAGCTCGGCGCGCGTGATGCCTTCGACATGGGCGAGCCGGTCGGCAGCGAGCACCGGCGGCACGAAGCGCGCGCGCGGTGGCAGTTCGTCGTTGGCGTAAAAGCCCGCGCGGTCGCCGAGGAACGGGCTCGCGCTCATCGATTCAACGCCGCCCGCGAGGATGTGCGTCGCTTCGCCGCTTGCGACCTTCGCCACCGCCTGACCGATCGCTGACAACCCCGACGCGCAATAATTGTTGATGCTGTGCGCCGCCGCGGTGTCGGGAAGCTCCGCGTGGAGCTTTGCCAGCATCGCGATATGCCCCCCTTGTGCGCCGCTCTGCGTGACGCAGCCGAGTAGCAGCGCGTCGGGCGCCGACGCGATATCGCCGCAACGTGCTGCAAGCGCTGCTGCCTGCTGGCGCACGAGTTCCTGTGGGCTCAGCCCGGCAAGCCCGCCATCGGGTCGCGCCTTGCCGCGCGGCGTGCGCACCGCGTCGTAGATATAAACGTCGGTCAATTCAGGTGCCGACCACGAAGCTGACTGCCGTCGTCGCGCTGCCGCCGACGTTGAAGGTCGCGAAGTTGCGGGCGCCTTCGACCTGATAATCGCCTGCGTTTCCGGTGACCTGCCGCCAGCCGTCGAGCAGCATCCGTACGCCGGTGGCACCTACGGGATGGCCGAGCCCGATCAGGCCGCCCGATGGGTTGACCGGCAATTTGCCGCCCAGCGCAATCGTCCCATCCTCGACCGCGCGCCAGCTTTCGCCCGGCTTTGTGATCCCGAAATGATCGATCGCCATATATTCGGTGATCGAGAAGCAATCATGCACTTCTACCCCGTCGCAGGCGTAGATGTCGGGCATCTCGGCGCGGCGGAGCGCGTCCATCATCGCCTTACGGACGCTCGGGAAGACATAGTCGCCGCCGTGGCTGTCGGCGACCTTGGTCGAATAGAGCAGGGGCGCGGTGGCATGGCCCCAGCCTTTGATACGCGGAATGCTGTCGAGCGGGATGCCCCGGCGTTTGGCATAAGCTTCTGCGACCTCGCGCGAGGCGAGAAAGATCGCGGCGGCGCCGTCGGTGACCTGCCCGCAATCGGACTTGCGCAGGCTCCCTTCGATCAGCGGATTGACCTCGTCATTCTCGCCGAGATGCTCGTCGGTGATCGCCCAGCCACGCGTCTGCGAGTACGGGTTCTTCTTCGCATTGGCGAAATTGTTCGCCGAAATGCCGCGCAGATATGCGCGGTCGAGCCCGAAGCGCTCCTCATATTCCTCGGCGACGCGCGCGAACATCCAGGGCCAGAGGTAGCGGGCTTCCTGCGCCTCGCGGCCTGCCCATGCGGCGGCGCCGAGATATTCGGCGGCGCGCTGGCCGGGGACGTTGCGCATCAGCTCGATGCCGAGCACCAGCGCGAGCCCGTAGCGCTCGGCCTCGATCTCGGCGGCGGCCGCGAGGATCGCGATGCTGCCCGACGCGCAGGCGGCCTCGTGCCGCGACGCCGGGATGCCCGCAAGGTCGGGATGGACATGGCCGAAGAAGCCGCCGAGCTGGCCCTGTCCCGCGAACAGCTCGCCGACGAAATTGCCGACATGCGCGGTCTCGACCTCTTTGGGTTCGATGCCCGTCGCGACGAACGCCGCTTCGGCGACGTCGCGGAACAGTTCGAACAGCCCGCCGCCCTCGCGTTCGAGGTTGCGCGAAAAGTCGGTCTGCGCGCCGCCGAGGATGAAAACGTCTTTCGCCATGTCAGGCTTCCTTTTCGAGAGTGGCGAGCGCCATTTCGCGCACTTCGCTGCGCATCACCTTGTTGGTGACGTTGCGCGGCAGCGCGTCGAAGCGGAACAGGCGCTCGGGCAGTTTGAACACGGCAAGGTCGTGGCCGCGCAGATAGTCGGCGACCTCGCCGATCCCGACATCGCCCTCGCCGCGCGGGACATAGGCGAGGCCGATGCGCTCGCCCATCGTCGGATCGGGCAGCGAGAAGACGCACGCCTCCGCCAGCAGCGGATGGCCGCCGAGCAGCTGGTCGATCTCCTCGGGTGAGATATTCACCCCGCCGCGGATGATCAGATCCTTGCAGCGCCCGACGAAGCGATAGAAGTCGCCGCCCTCGGCAATCTCGAACAAATCGCCGGTGCGGAACCAGCCGTCGTCGGTGAAGGCTTCGGCGGTGCGATCGGGGGCGTTGTGATAGCCCTCGAACAGCGTCGGCCCGCGGATCTGGAGCTCGCCCGACACGCCGTCGGCCTCGATCGGATCGCCGCCGCCGGGCGGGACGAGCCGACTTTCGATATTGGGCGCGCGGCCCTCGCCATAGGGGCGTTGGTAGGTGCCGCGCCGCGGGAACAGGCTCGCGCGCTTGTCGGGATCGGGCATGTCGCCCTCGCCGGTGATGAAGCTCATCCCCTCGTTCGACCCGAAGACGTTGACGACGATGATGCCGAGCTTTTCCTGAAAACCGCGCACCATCGCGGGCGCGAGCGGCGCCGACCCCGAGGCGATGACACGCAGGCTGGAGAGGTCGACCGATGCGAGCAAAGCCTCATTCTGCAGCAGCATGTTGAGCACCGCGGGCGGCGCGATCGTCAGGCTTGGCCGTTCGGTCGCAATCTGTTTCAGGTACACGCCGGGGTCGAAGGGGTGGTGGAGCACCATCGTCCCCGCGCTCGTCAGCCAGCACATGGTGATGCCGCCGATGCTCGCCATGTTGATCAGCGGGAAGGGGTTGAGCAGCACGTCGCCCGGCCCGACCTTCATCGCCTCGTAACCTGCGCCCGCGACCGCGATCCAGTGGTTGTGGCTGCGCGGCACGCCCTTGGGAACGCCGGTGGTGCCCGAGGTCCAGCAGATGGTGAAGATATCGTCGGCGTCGACCGGGTTCGCCGCGACGTGTGCGGCGAGGACTTCGGCGTCTCCGTCGGCGGCCGACAGGTCGATCGCGTTCGCGGGAGCATCGGGGCCGAAGGTCATCAACCGGATGTCGCCCAGCAACGGCGCTGCGACGCCGACATGATCGCAGCCCTTGACCGCAGTGGCGCAGACGAAGGCTTTCGGTTCGACGACGCCGATCATGCCCTTCAGCTCATGGCTGCGATATTGCACCGCCGCGGGGCTGACGATTGCGCCGATCTTCGCGGCGGCGAAATAGAGCGCCACGAACTCGCTGATATTCGGAAGCTGGACGAGCAATACATCGTCCTTGTCGATCCCGACCTTGACGAGCGCGCCCGCGAGCCGGTCGATCTCCGCCTCAAGCTCGGCATAGGTCAGCCGCTGCGGCTCGCCGAAAGCGAAGTCGCCGCGATTGGGCGCGTCGACGAGCGCGAGCCGCTCGGGATGCGCCGCCGCATTGGCCGCGAACAGGTCGGCGAAGGTCTGATCGCCCCACCAGCCGCTCTCCCGATGTTTCCGCCTTTTCTCCTCTCCCGCGACGATCATGTCAGGCGGCCAGCACGCTGTTCGGACCCATGCCGATATCGTCGCCGCTCGCCCAGACGGTATGCGTCCCCGAACAGATGCGTTCGGGCAGGATGATGCGGCACACCGGTCCCGCCGCGACATTCTTGGCGTCGATCAGCACGCATTCGGAGCGGTCGGTTTCGAGGTCGGCGATAAAGGAGACGAGATAGCCGTCGTCCTCGTCCTTCGCATCGATGCGCGGCGCGAAGGGCGCCTCGCTGCCGAAACGGCCGGGGCCGAATTCATATTCCTCGCTCGTCCCGGCATTGAGGTCGTGCTTGACGAGCCCGCGGAACAGGAACCAGCCGGGCTCGGGGATCGCGCTATACGCGTAGCGATAGGCCTTGCCCGCATAGCGGTGGTTGAACATGCCGAATTCGAGGTCGCGGTCGTCGAGCCTTTGTTCGGTCGTCTCGCCGGTCTTCAGGTTGAAACGCCAGCGGTGGAGGCGCGGCTTGAGCAGCCCCTGGTCGAGATAGGCCATCATCCGCTCGAGCCCTTCGGGCGCGTTCGGATAGGACTTCGGCATCGGCTCTTCCTGATAATAGCCGTCGAGGATGATCTCGTCGCCTTCCTCCCATGCATTGAGCCAGTGGAGCGTGTAGGTCGGTTCGGCCTCGAACCAGCGGATGTCCTCGGGCTGCCCGTGCCGCGGGATGATCGCGAAACGCGTCTTCTCGTCGGGATGGAACTGGACGACGTGAAGGTTCCGCTCGAGCAGTTCTTCGTTCCAGTAGAGCGGCATGTCGTTGAGGATCGTGTAATTCTTCGTGAACGCCATGTCGTGCGGCAGGCGCGGCCCGGCGAGCGGGACGGGGATATAATGTTTGAGCTTATTGTCCGCGCCGACGACGCCGTAGTGCATGTAGGGCGCGTGCTTCGAATAGTTGAAGAACATAAGCTCGCCGGTCGCGAGGTCGACCTTGCAATGCGCCGAAATGCC
>JAFAED010000144.1 GCA_023424275.1 Pseudomonadota bacterium
CCCGGCAAATGGGCCAAGCTCAACGGCTGGGGCGACGTCGACGAAGCGAAGCGCATCATCGTCGAGTGCATCGAGCGCGCGAAGAAGACCGGCTTCTAAGTTTCCGCAGCGGGCGCCGGGCCCTGGCCCGGCGTCCCCAGCATGCGCACATCGGTTCGCGGATAAGGGATGCGGATTCCTGCTTCCTTAAACCGGTCCCAGATGCCGAGAAAAACCTCGCCCTGGATGTTGCCAAGTCCTGCTTCGGGATCCGAAATCCAGTATCGCAATTCATGCTCCACCGCGCGCTCACCGAATGCGGTGATCCAGACAACGGGCTCGGGCTCGTTCAGGATGCGCGGGTTTTCCTTTGCGGTTTCGACCATCAGCCGCTGTGCAAGCCTCAAATCGCAGTCATAGCCGACCGGCACGCGCATCCGCACGCGCACCTCGGGGCTCGCATAGCTCCAATTCTCGACCGGCTGCGTCATCAGCAATTCGTTCGGGATCAGATGCTTCTTGCCATCGCGCGTGATGACGTTGACCGCGCGCACCCCGATCTTGGCGACGCGCCCGACATTGGGGACACCGCCGGGTAGCGCCGATCCGCCCATCGAACTGCCATCACCGACGACGACAATATCGCCCGGCTTGATCGACCGATCCATCAGCAGGATGATCCCCGCGATGAGATTGCCGACGGTCTTCTGAAGCCCGAAACCGATCGCGAGGCCGGCGGCGCCCGAAAAGACTGCAAGCGCGGTCAGGTCGATGCCGAGCAGGTCGATGCCGAACAGCATCGCAAAGACAAAGAGCGCGATCGCGATCAGCTTTTCGGCAAGCAGCCGCTGCGTTGCGTCAATCTGTGTGTTGCGGCGAAGCAGCCATTTGATCGACCGCAGGATGATTCGCACCGCGAGGTAGAGCAGCACCGCGACAATGATCGTCGAGAACAGCCCGTACAGCGACAGCCGGTACGATCCGACGTCGATGCCGATCGCCTTCAGCGCCTCGACCGTGCGGACGACGCCTTCGGGCAGACCGTCCATCGCGGTCATCCCGCCATCGCGGCAAAGCCGCGTTCGAGGTCGGCGATCAGGTCCGCGGGATGTTCGAGCCCGACGGACAGGCGGATGAGCGGATCGGGGTCGGTCCACGCCACCGCGGTGCGGATTTCCGCCGGATTGCTCGGGACGACCAGGCTTTCATAGCCGCCCCAGCTGAAACCGATGCCAAAGGCCGACAGCGCATCGATGAAGCGGGTCCGGCCTGCGTCATCGGCGCCCTTCAGCGTGAAGCCGAACAGGCCGCTGGTCCCGGTAAAGTCGCGCGCCCAGATCGCGTGCCCCGGATCGCCGGGCAGCGCGGGATGCAGCACCCGCCCGACCTCGGCGCGCCCCGCGAGCCAGGTCGCGATCGCAAGGCCATTCTCGCCGTGCCGCGCCAGACGGACGTCGAGCGTCCGCAGCCCGCGCAGCATCAGCGCGCAATCGTCGGGCGAAACCGACAGGCCAAGCTGGTAGGTCGCCTGCCGCAGCCGGGGCCACAATGCCCTCGTCGCGGTCAGCGCGCCCATCATCGCGTCGCTGTGCCCGCCGACATATTTGGTCAGGCTCATCGCCGTCACATCGACGCCAAGCGCCAGCGCGGGAAACAGCAGCGGCGTCGCCCAAGTATTGTCGAGCATCGTCGTCACGCCGCGCGCACGCGCGATAGCGACGATCGCAGGGATATCCTGCACCTCAAAGGTCAGGCTGCCCGGCGATTCGAGGAAGATCAGCTTTGTTGTCGGCGTGATCAGGTCGGCGATGCCGGCGCCGATCGACGGGTCGTAATAGGTCGTCGTCACCCCGAAACGCGCCAGCATGCCGTTGCAGAACAGGCGCGTCGGTTCATAGGCATTGTCAACCATCAACAGATGATCGCCGGGCGACAGGAGCGCGAGCAGCCCCGCCGAAATCGCCGCGACGCCCGACGGATAGAGCAAGGTCCCTTCGGCTCCCGGTTCGATATCGGTCAGCGCGTCGGCGAGCGCCCACACCGTCGGCGTCCCGCGCCGGCCGTAATAGAGCTTGTCGTGCGTGGCATGGCCGCGCGCCTTCAGGTCGGGGATATTGTCGTACAGGATCGTCGAGGCACGCCACACCGGCGGGTTGACGACGCTGCCGCCCAGCCGCGGATCGCCGGTCCATTCGGGCCGGCGCCCGCCCTGCACAAGCTTCGTTGCGGGGCGGAGATCTTTATCGTCACGGCTGTTCATGCCCGCCTTGTTAGCGTGCCGCTCGCCAAAAGCCAGCGGCACGAAACAAGCGGCAGACAGCGGGGCCTCAGGCCGCGCCGGTCGCCTTCGGTGTCGCGGGATCGGCACCCCATTCGACCCAGCTGCCGTCATAGACCGCGACATCGTCCTTGCCGAGCAGATGCGCACCGAACGCGACCACGGTCGCGGTCATGCCGCTGCCGCACGTCGTGACAAGCGGCTTGTCGAGGTCGACGCCTGCGGCATCGAACGCGGCCTTGAGCGCATCGCCCTGTTTCCAAGTGCCGTCGGCGTTGAACAGCTCGCCATGCGGCAGGCTGCGCGAATTCGGGATATGGCCGGGAGCGAGGCCCGGGCGCGGATCGCGTTCTTCGCCGGTGAAGCGTGCGGCAGGGCGCGCATCGACGACCTGCTCGGCGCCGCTGTCGACGTTCGCAAGCATCTGATCCTTTGTGCGCACAGCCTTGGCGTCGCGCCACACGGTGAAGTGGCGATGGCGCAGCGTCTGCTTGCCCATCTCGAGCGCGCGGCCTTCGGCCTTCCATTTGGCGAGCCCGCCGTCGAGCAGCGCGACGTCATGGGCACCGAACAGCTTGAGCAGCCACCATGCACGCGCCGCGCTCTTCAGCGGGCTGTCGTCATAGATCACGATCCGGCTGCCATCGCCAAGGCCGAGCGATTGCATGCGGCTTGCGAATTTTTCGGCCGGCGGCGCCATATTGTCGATGGCGTTCGACGCATCGGCCAGCTCGGCAAGATCCATGAACACCGCGCCGGGGATATGGCCCGCTTCATATTCGGCGCGGGCGTCGCGCCCGGCATCGGCCAAGAATTTCGTCGCATCGACGACCCGCAGGTCGGATGCCCCCAGTTCGCGTTCCAGCCAGTCGGTTGAGACCAAGGCGTCCATGTCATGCTCCTGTTGCGACCGACCGGGGACCTTTTTGCCTGTCCCTCGCCCGGCCATCCTGCTGTGGCTTCTTTCCGGGGATAGGCAGCCTATGCCCCGCCCCGCGCTTTTTCAAGCGCGGTGGAGATGTGCCTTAGCCGATGCTGCACCGCAACAAAAAAGCGGCGCATTTTGGGTCGATTATTGCGTGCGCCGGATTGCGGTCGCGCGCGCGCCCGGGCGGTCGACCGCATAGGAAGCTCGGTCGAGCGCCAGCGGCGCCAGCTTCTCGCTGCCGCTCGCGCCCTGTTCGCGTCCAAGCACGAAACTGCTCGCATTCTGGCCGAAGGCTTCGCCCTCGCCGTCCCAATGATAAGTGACGTCGAACGCCATCACCGGGACCAGCATCGGCTTTCCGGCGATCATCAGCGGTTCGACCGCGGCGCGCGGCAGCATGACTTCGGTCGACAACTCTTCCCCCCCGCCGGACGCAAGCATGATGTCGTCGCGCAGCACGCTGCCGCCCGCACCGTCAAAGAAACGGCCGAGCACCGGCTCGGGCATCGCCGATCCCTGGTTCAGCGCAATGCGGACCATCAGGCCGGTCGCGGGCAAAGCGCCCTCGTTCACGAGATGCAGCGCAAAGCCGACGGCGACATGGTCGGGCGCGAAACGGATGCTGCGAATGTCGAGCCGCACGCCGACCTGCGCGCGCCGCTCCCCGGTTGCACGGGTGACGAGCGGCGACGCGGCCGGCACGTCCCGGTTCGGAGCGGGCGGGATCGGAGTCGGGGTCGGTGTCCGGCGCGGCGCAACGGGCGTTGCCGGCGCCGGGGCAGCGCGCGGCGCCGCGGCGGGTATTGGGCGCGGATCATCGACGCTGTCGACGTTCGTGCCCGCGGTCCGGCGGCGCCAATACCAAAAAGCCGCGCCGACGGCGGCGAGCGCCGCGAGCAACCAGGCCCAGAGCGGCGTCCCGGCGCTGTCGCTGTCCCCCGCTTCTGCGGCCGGAACATCGTCGGCGGCGGGCGCCGGTACCGAAACCGGGGCCGCGACCGGCCCGGCGATGTCGCCGGGCTGCTGTTGCGGCTGCGTTTCAGGGGTTTCGGGGCTCGTCGGGGCCGCCGCAGCGGGGCTGTCGGATGGCGTGCGCGACGTCGCCGGTGTTTCGCGGCGCGGTGTAGGCGACGGATTCGCGGGAGGCGTCGTCGCAGGCTGCGTCGGGGCGACTCGCGGCGGGGTTGGCGTGGGGGCGGGCGTCGGCTGCGGCCCTAGCCGTTCACCCGGCCCAACGGGCGGCAGGCCATTGTCGGAGGGTCCCTGGACACCCGGGGTGCGACCGTCATCGGCGGGCGGCAGGCGAAAATCGAGCGGGCGCGACGACGGCGGCGGCGTCGGGTTGCCATTTTCCTGCGCCCGAACGGGACCGGCGGCTGCCAACGACAGAGCAAGCGCCATCAGCGGCAATGACGCCGCCTTGCTTGCCTGCCCCTTAAACCCGTTTTTCATTCCGTTTCCGCGATCCCGAATCATGCAGTTGGACCTGCACCGGTGAATTGGCGCTGAACCCGGCCGCGCCCGACTTGTCGACGGGGGCACCAGCCGCGCTGCGCAAAGCCCCCGATCGGCCCGGCGTCAAGTCCGAACGTCAATCAGGAGCCTCCGCCCGTGATGCAGCCCGATGACGCCTCGGGCGGAAACGCAAAGCGCTTCCGCCCGAGGCGATCAGGCTCTAGACGGTTTCCATGAGTGATTCCAGCCGCCCGCCGCTCGCGCCGAAGCATCTCGGCCAGTCGAGCGAACTTCCTGCCGCACCCGAAGCCGCGGTGCTCGACTATGTTCCCAACCCGCGCACCGGCGAGCTTTACCTCGTCCGCTTCGCCGCGCCCGAATTCACCTCGCTGTGCCCCGTGACCGGCCAGCCCGATTTCGCGCATCTCGTCATCGATTATGCACCCGGCGAAACGATCGTCGAATCCAAGAGCCTGAAGCTGTTTCTCGGCAGCTTTCGCAATCACGCGGGCTTCCATGAGGATTGCACCGTCGGCATCGGCCGCCGCCTGGTCGACGAGATGCAGCCCCGGTGGCTGCGCATCGGCGGTTACTGGTATCCGCGCGGCGGCATCCCGATCGACGTTTTCTGGCAATCGGGCGCGCCGCCCGCCGGCCTGTGGCTTCCCGATCAGGGCGTCGCGCCCTACCGCGGGCGGGGCTAGGGCCAGGGCCCAAGGCCCCAAGCAATATTTCTATCGATTCAGTTGGTATTTCATCTTTCCGTCACGAATTGTTGACACTAGTGTCAACGATATGACCAGTGCT
This sequence comes from Pseudomonadota bacterium, assembly GCA_023424275.1. Lineage (GTDB taxonomy): Bacteria > Pseudomonadota > Alphaproteobacteria > Sphingomonadales > Sphingomonadaceae > Sphingopyxis. Next base: position 5,448 of record JAFAED010000144.1, read on the forward strand.
GCCCTGCCCCATGACCATGATATCAAGGTCGGTCCCGATGCGATCGACTTCATGGGGCATGTGAACAACGCCCATTATCTGAGCTGGGTGCAGGAAGCGGTGCTCGCACATTGGCGCCACATCGCACCGCCCGACGCGGTCGCGGCGCATCTGTGGGTCGCACTGAAGCACGAGATCACCTATCGCCGCCCCGCCTTCCTCGACGATCAGGTCATCGCGACGGTGATCCTTGAAAAAGTCCAGGGCGCGCGCGCCTTTTACGAGACGATCATCAAACGCGGCGAGGATGTGCTCGCCGAAGTCAAATCGAGTTGGTGCTGCATCGATGCCAAAACGCTTCGTCCCGCGCGCCTTGCGAGCGAGGTGGTCGCGCGCTTCTTCCCGGGCGAAAAACCCTAGCTCGCCGTCGAGCGACGATTTTTACGGGCTTACTGGATCATCGTCGCCATCGGCCACCAGCCAGATACCGCCGGCAATGATCGCGAT
>JAFAED010000185.1 GCA_023424275.1 Pseudomonadota bacterium
GCATGAGCGAGGACGTCTGTCTTGCCTTTCAGCGCCCAGAGAATGCCGCCCTGTTCCAGCTTGGCGGTAAGCGTGGAGAACTGGTTGAAGCGCTCGCGCCCGCCGTGCGCCTCGATCACGAAATCAAGCAAGTCTGACATTCTGGTTTCCTTTTGCACCTGGTGTTCCGGATGCGGCCCCTCCACCCCTCGCGGGGCCGGGCCGCAGGGCACCGCTTCGCGATGGCCTAGTCACCCCATGGTCTGCGAGGGGCGGGTCCGGGTCGACCCCTACCCCGGTATGCGTCACGCGTGACTTCGTAGGTTGGAGACCGCAACGCCCACACCGGGACGAAGGGCGGCGGATTTCGATTGCGGTGTTGCACTGCAGATTATCGCTTGCCTGTCGGGTTCAAGCCGCTCGCCGCCGCGCCATCCTGCAATAGATGAAACAAGGCGTACGGTCGCGGGAACGCCACCCGCACCCCATACCAACGAGGGAGACGTACAGACCAGCTGACAGCTTCCGACGCGGCCGCGCCTGTCACAATCTGGCTTTGTCCGGGCCGGTCGGCCTCACCCCCTGTATCGCGCTGCGAACCTGCCCTCTCCCTCGCAGCCCGAGCCGGTCCGGCACCCTGAAACCGGCGAGGCGAGACATGGCGAACTCGATATGCAGCCGTGACTGGCTGAAGTTCGGGATACGAACCCCGAGAGCAAACCGCCGGGCCGGGACGCGGGAAACGGAGACACAGGCGTCATCCTCGCGATCCCCGCGGCGATCGCTCGCCTCAGCCAAGTGTGAGAGAATTATGCTTCGCGCCTCCAGCTGCGCGGCGCAGCGCCTGCGGGGGCTGGCCGTAGGCGCGCAGGAAGGCGCGGCGCATCCGGTCGCGGTCGGCAAAGCCGGTCTGCCTGGCCACGACGTCGATCGGGTGCGCGCTGTCCTCCATAAGCGCCCGGGCCGCTTCGAGGCGAAGATTCTCGACCGCCTTGGCGGGCGACTGGCCGGTCTCGGACTGAAAGGCGCGGCTGAACTGCCGCGGCGAGAGATGGGCGACTTCGGCAAGGTCTTCGACGGAGAGCCGGCTCGTCAGGTTCCGGCGTGCGAAGGTCAACACGGTCTGCATGCGGTCCGACTTGGGTTCGAGCTCGAGCAGCGTAGAGAATTGCGACTGGCCACCGCTCCGCCGGTGATAGACGACCATCTTGCGGCCGACGGCGCGCGCGGCCTCGATGCCGAGATCCTCCTCGACGATCGCAAGCGCGAGGTCGATGCCAGCGGTCATTCCCGCCGATGTCCAGATCGGACCGTCAGCGATGAATATCCGGTCTTCCTCGACCTTGATCAGAGGGAAGCGCGCGGCCATGTCGCGGGCATACATCCAGTGGGTGGTCGCCCGGCGTCCGTCCAGGAGCCCGGCTTCGGCCAGGACCAGCGCCCCCACACAGGGCGCCGCGATGCGGCGCGCAAATGCGGGCGCATCGCGGACGATATCGACGACGTCTTCACCGATCGCATCCATCGTGCCTCCGACGACCAGAAGGTCGAGCAAGCTGCCATCGACCGGCGAGGTCATGATTTCGAAGCCCGCGGACGTCCGCACAGGACCGCCGTGGCGCGAGATCATCCGCATTTCATAGACTTCTTCACCCGTGTGCAGGTTCGCGATTTCGAACACGGTCGAGATCGCGAGAGTCATCGGCGAATAGCCCGGGTGGAGGATGAAGCCGACCTTGCGCATGACAATCTCCGAAATGTCCTAAATCGACGGATATATGACATTTAAGACATTCGTGTTCAAGCCTATCTGTGAAGCAGCAAATCAAGTGCTGACATTGAAGGAGACTGAAAATGACGAACATGGGTATTGCGCTGGTCACCGGCGCCTCGAGCGGCATCGGTGCCGTTTACGCCGATCGCCTCGCGCGTCGCGGCTACGACCTCATCCTGGTAGCGCGCAATGTCGAGCGCCTGCAGGCGGTCGCGGCGCGCATCACCGACGAGACGGGCCGATCGGTCAACGTTTTCGCGGCGGATCTCTCGGACAAGGCCGACCTCCTCAAGGTGGAAGAGGTGCTGCGTTCGAACGCCGGGATCACCATGCTGGTGAACAATGCCGGCTTCGGCGGCGTGACGCCGCTCCTCGATTCCGACGTGAACCGGATGGAACTGATGGTCGATCTCAACGTCACGGCGCCGATGCGCCTTGCCTATGCCGCGGCGCCGGCGTTCGTCGAGCGCGGGAAGGGGACGATCATCAACATCTCCTCGATCGTCGCGATCGGTCCCGAGATACTGAACGGTGTCTATGGCGGCAGCAAGGCCTTCGGCCTCGCCTTCACCCAGTCGCTTCAGCATGAGCTCGCAGACAAGGGTGTCCGGGTGCAGGCCGTCCTCCCGGGCGGGACCGCTACCGAATTCTGGGACATCGCGGGCTATGGGGATTATGCCAACAGCCCGTCGGTCATGTCCGGCGACGACATGGTCGATGCCGCTCTGGCAGGTCTCGACCTCGGCGAGGTCGTCACGATCCCGCCGCTGCAGGATGGCAAATTGTGGGACGATTATGAGGCGCAGCGCCTTCGCATCGCTGGCGACCTTGCCCATTCGCGGCCCGGCGCGCGCTATCTGGATGCCGTAACGAACTGACGCCTGGCATGGCGGGAGGCAGCGGCTGTTTCGCTGCCTCCCCGTCGCCGTCGACCGGATCGTCCAGTTGGGCGAAATAGCGGCCCGGCGATTTCGGGGTGGCAAGAGTGAAGGAACCGCGAACATGAAGAAGGTCTGGCTGGTGACGGGTGGATCGAAGGGCCTTGGCCGGGCGATCGTCGAACGGGCGCTTGCCGGCGGAGACCGGGTCCTTGCAACCGCTCGGGACCCGGGGCCGCTCGAAGGGCTCCGGAAGACTCATGCTTCCCACCTGCGTCTCTTTTCTCTCGATGTCACCGACGAGGGACAGGCGAGGGCGGCCGTCGATGCGGTGCAGGCGAGTTTCGGCCGGCTCGATGTTCTGGTCAACAATGCCGGCTACGCCTCGATAGCACCTTTCGAGCAGCTTGGCGCTGAGAGCTTCAGAGACCAGATCGAGGCGAACCTGTTCGGTGTCGTGAATTTGGTCCGCGCGGCGTTGCCGATCATGCGGAAGCAGCGAAGCGGACACATCATCAACATATCGTCGGTCGGGGGGCGGGTCGGGGCGCCCGGCCTTAGTGCCTATCAGGCTGCGAAATGGGCTGTGGGCGGGTTTACCGAGGTGCTCGCCAGGGAGGTTTCTGCCTTCGGGGTTCGAACGATCTCGGTGGAGCCCGGCAGAATGCGGACCGATTGGGGTGCGACTGCCAAAGGCCGGCCGTTCGCCTTGATCGAGGAGTATGAGCCCAGCGTCGGCAAGTTTCTCGACCATATGGCGCATTTCGTGGGCAGCGAGGTCGGCGATCCCGCGCGGGTCGCGAATGTGGTCTTCGATCTCTCCCGCGCCCGCGACCTGCCGGCGCATCTGTTGCTGGGAAGCGACGCCTTGCAGGTCGTCGCGGCGAGCGATGCGGAGCGACAGAAGGCTGCCGAGGCGTGGATCGACGTCAGCCGCTCGACGGATTTCGAAAACGGCGAAGCCTCCTATCTGCAGGATGGCGCGTTTCGGTAAGGCGGCCGGACGTGCCGCCCCGGGCCGATGGTCGGGACGTAGGGCATACGAAGTTATGGGCTTCCACATCCCACCGTCTTGATGCTCTCCGAGCGGCTGCACGTCAGGATAGCCGCCGGTCGCAGACCCTCTTGGCCTGCGCGATCAAGGAAAATGCATCATGGCGAAGCTTCTGGTACTTTATTATTCGTCCTACGGTCATATCGAGACCATGGCCGAGGCCATCGCGGAGGGTGCCCGTGCGGCTGGCGCCGAGGTCGATATCAAACGTGTTCCCGAAACCGCCCCCGAGGCCGTGGCGCGCGCCGCGCACTTCAAGCTCGACCAGGCGGCGCCCGTCGCCTCGATCGACGAGCTTGAGGCCTATGACGCGATCATCGTGGGCACCGGCACCCGCTTCGGGCGCATATCGAGCCAGATGGCGGCCTTCCTCGACCAGGCCGGCGGTCTCTGGGCGCGCGGAGCGCTGAACGGGAAGGTCGGCAGCGCATTCACCTCGTCCGCCACCCAGCATGGCGGCAACGAGACGACGCTCTTCTCGATCATCACGAACCTCATGCACTTCGGCATGACGATCGTAGGCCTGCCCTACAGTCACGCCGGTCAGGGGACGATCGAGGAGATCGTCGGCGGCGCACCTTATGGCTCGACGACGATTGCGGGCTCGGACGGCTCGCGCCAGCCCTCGGAAATCGAGCTGGCCGGTGCCCGCCATCAGGGCGGCCTGGTCGCGAAGACCGCAGCCAAGCTGCTCAACTGAGAGAAGCCGTGACGGCCCCGGCCGGTGTGGCGATTTGCCGACATTGAACCGCCCGCCATCCCTGAACGGGTTGCGGGCGGATCTGCGTCCTGGAATTGGGAGTGAGGGTTTGTCGCGGAGCTTCCTGCTCCCGGACCTCGTCCCCGGTCCTTCGCCTCCGGAAGCTCTGGCCGGGGGGCGGCGGCGACCAACTTTCGGGATCGATCAGCGGCTGCGGCTGCATTCCCAGAGGAACCATCCGCGCCGTTCGCTTTCGTCGATCCAGACCTCGAGAAGGCTTGCGGTCGCGATATCCGAATGCTCGTCGCACAGCTCGTGAACACGCCGCATTTCGGCGACGAGCTGCTTGGTGTCGCCATGCAGTTCGGCAAGCATGTCCTGCGGCTCGACGAACAGTTCATTATTGTCGAGCAGGCGCTGACGGCCAGCGATGTCCGAGATTGACCGGATCGTGTTGCCGCCGATCTTGCGGGCGCGCTCGGCGATGGGATCGGTCATTGCGAAAATCTCGGTCGCCTGTTCGTCGAGCAGCAGATGATAGTCGCGAAAGCTCGGTCCGCTCATATGCCAGTGAAAATTCTTGGTCTTGAGATAGAGCGCGAAAACGTCGGCGAGAAGCGCGCCGAGCGCACCCGATATGTCGCGCGTCGCCGCCTCGCCGAGATCGCTGGGCGTCCCGAGAAACCGGCTGCTCTGGGCCTTGCCCAATGTTTGTTCCGTCACCTGCTGCACTCCATTTTTGCCGGCACCGTCAAGAGCGGCGGCGTCGGTCGATGTCAAAGGATGGCTCCGGGGTAGCTCGCGCACACTATACGCGCTTACGGCCCCGGCCCGGCGGATCATAAGCGGCAGGCTGCAGCTTCGATATCATACGCTAGTGTGGCCTCGATCGACCAACAGCGATGGCTGCGGCGGGCATCGCCGGGCCGATCATTCGCCTCAGTCCCCTCCGGCGTCGTGCAATGGCCGACCGACGGTCTCGCGTCGCGCCCATACGAACGTATGCGCAAGCCAGACCGAATGCGACATGTTCGTCGTGCGGTCG
>JAFAED010000222.1 GCA_023424275.1 Pseudomonadota bacterium
GTACAGCGCTGCGCCAATGACCGATCCGGCGACGATCCAGCCCGCGCCGGTGCCCGCCGAAACGCGCATGGCGAGCCAACTGCCGCCGAAAGTGCCGATGAACCAGCCGACGACCAGCGCGATCGTCGATCCGATCGGGATCAGGACTTCGCCGCTGTTCGGGTCATAAACGTCGGGCGAAATCTCGCTGCCGGCATATTGTGCCAACCAGATCAGCCCGAAAGCAACGACGATGCCGACTAGTGCGGCAATCGCCGATCGCAAAATATTCTTGGTCATTCCGCGCCCTCGCAAACCCTTGTTATGGGGGTCTCTTAGCGCAGGAAAGCGAAGATGGCGTTAAGCTTTTTCCATGACCTTGGGCAGCGCGTGGAAGGCGGTGCTGTCGAAACCCTCGACCATCAGATCGGCGACAAATTCGCCGACCGCCGCCGGGTCCTTGATGCTCTGCGGATCCTCGCCGGGATAGGCGCGCGCGCGCATCTGCGTCCGCGTGCCGCCGGGATCGAGGATCGCGGTGCGCACGGTCGAGATATTGCGCATTTCGGCGCCATAGCAGGTGACAAGCGTTTCGAACGCCGCTTTCGACGCGGCATAGGCGCCCCAATAGGCGCGCGGCTCGCGCGCGACGCTGCTCGACAATGCGATCAGGCGGCCGTTCGCGGCACGGCGCAGCAGCGGATCGAAATTGGCGATCAGCGCCTGCTGCGCGATCAGGTTCAGGGTCAACGTCTTGTTGAATTCCTTGCCATCGATTGCGGCGACGGGGGTCAGCGTGCCGAGCATCGCGGCATTGAGCACGAGCATGTCGAGTTGCTGCCAGCGTTCGGCGATCGCGCTCGCGAGGCGGGCGATGCTGTCGCCGTCGGTCAGGTCGAGCGGCGCGATCGTCGCGCTGCCGCCCGCTTCGTGGATGCGGTCTTCGAGTTCCTCGAGCCCGCCCGCCGTGCGCGCGGTGATCACCACATGCGCGCCGCGCGCCGCCAGCGATTCGGCGATCGCTTCGCCGATGCCGCGGCTTGCCCCGGTGACGAGCGCAACCTGGCCCGCCAATTCTTTAGACATTATATTCATTATATCAGACAACCCGTTCGGCAAGCAGCGAAAACTGATCTTCCAGCCCATGCTCGTCGAAGTCGGTCAGCGTGGTCGGATAGTCGCCGGTAAAGCAGGCGTCGCAATATTTCGGCGCGTCGTCGCTGCGCTTCGCTTCGCCCAACGCGCGATACAGGCCATCGATCGAGATGAAGGACAGGCTATCGGCGTTGATGAAATTCGCCATCTGGCCGACGCTCATCTGCGCGGCGAGCAATTTGGCGCGTTCGGGCGTGTCGACGCCGTAGAAGCAGCTGTGCTGCGTCGGCGGGCTCGCGATACGCATATGCACTTCGGTCGCGCCAGCATCGCGCATCATCTGCACGATCTTGAGGCTGGTCGTACCGCGCACGATCGAATCGTCGATCAGCACGATGCGCTTGCCCGCGATCAGCGCGCGGTTGGCATTGTGCTTCAATTTCACACCCAGATGGCGGACCTTGTCGCCCGGCTGGATGAAGGTGCGTCCGACATAATGCGAGCGGATGATGCCGAGTTCGAACGGGATGCCCGATTCCTGTGCATAGCCGATCGCCGCCGGCGTGCCCGAATCGGGAACCGGGATGACGAGATCGGCTTCGACCGGATTTTCGCGTGCCAGCTCGGCGCCGATTGCCTTGCGGACCGAATAGACGCTCGTGCCGTCGACGATCGAATCGGGGCGCGAGAAATAGACATATTCGAAAATGCACGGCCGCGCCGCATGGTCGGCGAAGGGGCGGTGCGAGGTAAGCTGTCCGTCGCGGATGATCACCAGTTCGCCGGGCTCGACCGAGCGCACGAATTCGGCGCCGACGACGTCGAGCGCGACAGTTTCCGACGCAAGGATATGCGCGTCGCCCAGTTTGCCGATCACGAGCGGACGAATGCCGAGCGGATCGCGGCAACCGATCATGCCCTCTGCAGTCAGGCAGATCAGCGAATAGGCGCCCTCGACCTGCTTCAGCGCGTCGATGAAACGGTCGAGCAGCGAGCGATAATTCGACGTCGCGACGAGGTGGATGATAACCTCGGTATCGCTGGTCGACTGGAAGATCGAACCACGGCGGACCAGCACTTTGCGGAGCGCCGCGGCGTTCGAGATGTTGCCGTTGTGGGCAACCGCGAAGCCGCCGGTCGCAAGATCGGCAAACAGCGGCTGGACGTTGCGCAGCGCGGTTTCGCCGGTCGTCGAGTAGCGGACATGCCCGACCGACGATCCGCCTTGGAGCTGGCGCATGATGTCGTCGCGGTCGAAATTGCCCGCGACATGGCCCATCGCGCGATGGGTGTGGAATTCCTTGCCGTCGAAGGCGGTGATGCCTGCGGCTTCCTGTCCGCGGTGCTGCAGGGCGTGAAGCCCCAGCGCGACAACCGCGGCGGCGCTATCGGCGCCATGAATACCAAATACGCCGCACTCCTCGCGGAGCTTGTCGTCGTCGAAAGGATGGGTCGTCAGCATGTCGTTCCAGGGGCAGGGGCCAGTGACTGCGGCGCATATAGGGAGGGCAATCGCAAATGTCGCCCCCTAATCACGCATTTGTCATATGGCATGCGAACAACGGCGTGACAGCGCCGTCAAACCTGCTCTAAAGCGCCATTTATGGATGAGCAGCGCGACACCGCCGACCGTTTCCTTCCCCGCTTCGACGCCGCCGGACTGGTGACCGCGATCGTCGTCGAGGCCGACAGTCATAAATTGCTGATGGTCGCATATGAACGCGGAGGCGATCGAACAGACGCGCGCAACGGGGCAGGCGCATTTCTGGTCGCGGTCGCGCGGCGCGCTGTGGCGCAAGGGGGAAACCTCGGGCAACGGCCTGACGATGGTCGAGATGCGGGTCGATTGCGACCAGGACGCGCTGTTGCTGCGCGTGAAGCCGGCGGGGCCTGCGTGTCATACCGGGCGAAAATCCTGCTTTTACCGCCGCGTCGAAGGCGACGGCAGCCTGACGTTCCTGGCCGACGATGCGCAAGGCTAGCGCCGTCGCGCTGGCGCTGGCGATGATGATCCTTGCCGGATGCGAACGGCCCGCGCCCGACGATGCCGCCAAGGGAATCGACACCAACAATCCGTTGGAGGTCGCGGCGCGCGAACGCGGCGTCGTCCGTCCAGACGCTTCGAGCCCCGTCGGCGTTTTCGAACGCACGCACGATCTGGGCCGCGATGCGATGTGCGTCGTCCCGGACGGCGCCGGTCAATGGCGCTTTGCCGTGACCGCCGCTTTCGGTCCCGGACTGTCCTGCACCGCAAGCGGGACGATGGTTCGCGAAGATGCGGGGTGGCGGATGCGCTTCGCAGGCGTCGAAGGATGCGAAGCGTTGGTGCACGAGGAAGAGGATGAGCTGCGCCTGCCCGGAAACCTGCCGCAGCAATGCAATCGGCTGTGCCCGTCGCGCGCCTCGCTTTCGGGCCTTCGACTGCCGCGGGCGAGCTGGTCGGTGGACGACGCCGGGGGCTTGCGAATGACCGATCGACGCGGCAATATAGGGCGTCCGTGCGGTGGCTGACCTGTCCCGGATCGGCCCCATCTCGCGGGCTTGACGTTCACGTCAACGGAAACTAGTTTCGTCCGTATGACCGAACCTTACGGCCACGCCCATATCGATACGCCCGATCATCTGGGGCGCGAACAGTTCAGCATCACCGACTTGTCGACCGAGTTCGGGGTCACCGCCCGCGCGCTGCGTTTCTATGAAGATGAAGGGCTGATCAGCCCGTCGCGCAAGGGGCTGTCGCGCATCTATTCGAAGCGCGACCGCGCCCGGCTCGCATGGATCCTGCGCGCCAAGCGCACGGGCTTCAGCCTCGCCGACATTCGCGAGATGATCGACCTGTACGACGTTGGCGACGGCCGCAAATTGCAGCGTCAGGTCACGATCGAAAAATGCGAACAGCGCATTGGCTTGTTGCGTCGCCAGCGCGACGATATTGACAGCGCTGTAGATGAGCTGTCACGCTTCATCGATATGGTGAAGAAAGTCGACGCCGGCCAATAGGCCGCCCGGC